>CAKUXH010000006.1 GCA_934700265.1 uncultured Opitutales bacterium | reverse complement strand
TATTGATGGAAAGTTAACAGATCATTATGATCCTGTGAATCGTCGATTGGCGCTTAGCAAAGATAATTATTATGGAACTTCATTGGCAGCGTTAGGGGTTGCAGCACATGAAGCTGGACATGCAATTCAACATAAACAGGCATATGCTCCTTTACAATGGCGTTCGGCACTTATTCCGATTACAAATATTTCTTGTCAGTTGTTACCATTTGTAATCTTTGGTGGTTTCTTTTTGAATATTTTTGGATTAATAAAATTAGCAGTATGGATTTACCTGATTTTAGCTATTTTTCAATTAGTTACCTTACCGGTAGAGTTCGATGCGAGTGCTCGTGCGAAAAAAATCTTAGTTAATCTTTCAATTATTGATCATGATGAGTTGCGTGGGGTATGTGAAACACTTAATGCAGCTGCCTTTACTTACGTTGCTGCATTTGTTGCATCTTTGGGACAATTAGCTTATTACTTTTTGCTTTCGCGGAGGGATGATGATTGACTCGTTTGCTTGGCGTAAAGGGAAAAATCCGCCTTTATGGAATATTCAGTCGAATGAATTGGTGTATGATTTACATGTTGGTTGGATTCGTAAATTTTCTGGCCAACATCCGGATGGGCGTAAGCATGATTTTCTTATTTTAGATAATATTCGAGATTGGGTGCAATGTATTGCTCTAACTAAAAAGAATGAAATTGTATTGGTGAGTCAATATCGAGCTGGCTCAAATGATCTTACTTTGGAATTACCTGGTGGGGGTATTGATAAAAATGAAGATGTTATTTGTGGTTTGTTTCGTGAATTGAGAGAGGAAACGGGATATTCAGGTAAAGATCCTGTGCATTTATATACTTGTTTTCCAAATCCTGCAATGCAAACGAATCGTGTGCACTTTTATTTCCTTCAACATTGTGAAAAAGAATTTGATACAGATTTTGATCCAGCAGAAGATTTAACAACACATCTATTGCCATTAGATCAACTTGATAAAGCAATAGATGATAATATTTTTCAACATGCTATAACTTTAGAAGGATTACTTTTATTTCAGCGTTGGCTAAAAAAATCTAGATTTTTAAATATTTAGTTATATTTTTTTTAGATTTTGTATTGGTTCAAGAAATCGTTTTTGCGAAATTTATCCAAATTGGCAGAGGGATTTCTTCTGCACGTATGTTATCGTTGAAGTTATTTTGTTTTAAATAATTTAAAAAATCTTTCGAGAAGATTGCCGTGTTATTTCGGCAATACCGACCTATTTGCTGACGTCGATGAATAAATGCTTCACGTATAAATTGTTTAAAGGGTTTTGAAAAAATGAAGTAATCTTTTTTCTTTTTTAGCAATATAAGCGATGAATCAACGTTAGGTTGAGGATAAAAATATCGTTTTGCAACACAGCATTTATTGGCTAATTCATAAGCTGCTTGCAAGTTGATTCCTAAGGCACAAAAATGCTTGGTAGCATATTTGGCAAACCAGCGATCTGCTGCTTCCTTTTGCACTAATAATACCATACATTCGGGTATTCTTTTGAGTTCAAGAATTTTATCCAACCAAACGCTAGCTACTGCATAGGGGAGATTAGCAATGACTTTATAAGGGTGTGCTAAATTAAAATTTCCTACTGGAAATTCAAGTGCATCTCCAAATAAAACATTAATAGGAAATGTCTCTGAAATATGTTGATACAACCTATGATCTTTTTCAATAACAAAAAGCTTGGCCCTCATCTGGAATAAGCTATCCGTAAGCGTTCCACAACCTGGTCCTACTTCAATGATAATATCATTAAAATTTACCTGTCCCCAATTTAATGATTTTTGAACAATGGAAGGTTCAATTAAAAAATTTTGTCCCAACTTTCGATTGGGACTTATGCATAATTTTGTTAAAATATCTTTCGTTTGTTGTAACGAAAACGCCATAACAAACACCTGAATTAAGCAATTTCGCGCTTTTGACGCAACATATTATTAAATGCTGCTACTTTTTCTTTTTGACGACGTGTTTCACAAGGCTTTTCAAAATAACGCTTTGCCTTTACGTCACGTAATACACCTTCACGGTCTAATTTCTTCTTTAATCTGCGTAATGCTTTTTCTAAAGGTTCACTTTTACGTAATTTAACTTCAACAGACATTCTTATGTTCTCCTGATTTATAATAATATAACTACTATGTAATCGCTTGAACTTGGGGTCAAGAATTTTTTACAAAAAAACATAACAGCTGACTTTTATTTTACGTTTGCCATTTTTTTATAAAAACCTTTACATCTATTTTTTTAAGATAATAATGACTATGTGAAAATATTAGTTACAGGTGGTTCAGGTTTTTTAGGCCGACATTTATTGCGGGCATTGCAGAAGGCAGGTTTTGAGAAGATTCGTACATTTAATCGAAAGCCTTGTGAAGATTTGAAAGATCAGGGAATCGAAATTATCTATGGAGATTTAAGCGATAGTAAAATTGTTAATGAAGCAGTTTGTGGTTGCGATGCTGTTTTTCATGTTGCAGCTAAGGCTGGGGTATGGGGCTCTTACACTTCTTATTACAGGTCAAACGTGCTTGGAACGCAAAATATAATAAATGCTTGTTTAAAACATCAGGTGAAATACCTTATTTATACGAGTTCTCCCAGTGTTGTTTTTACAGGAAAACCTCTTGTTAATGTGAATGAATCGGTAGGGTATGGCAATCCTAATAAAATGTGTCCTTATGCTAAAACAAAAATGCTCGCAGAACAATTGGTTTTAAAAGTTAATACATACCAAGGCTTGAAAACAATTGCTTTGAGGCCACATCTTATTTGGGGACCTGGTGACAATCACCTTATTCCTACTCTTATTAAAGCAGCAAGACAACATCGTTTATGTCAGGTTGGCGATGGCATGAATTGGGTTGATATTTCTTATGTAACAAATGTAGCTCATGCACATTTGTTAGCATTACAAGAACTTGTTAATGGAAATACATGTGTTTCGGGTAAAGCTTATTTTATTTCACAAGGAGATCCTGTTCAATTATGGCCTTGGCTCAATCAATTGTTTTGCAAATTAAATGTACCACAACCTTTGATTAAGATACCTTTTAGAATAGCTTATTTGTTAGGAAGTATGTTTGAAGTGATTTATACGTTGCTTTTTATTAAGAAGCAACCACTTATGACGCGTTTTGTGGCAAAAGAATTATCTCAAGATCACTATTTCGATATTACGGCTGCCAAAATGGATTTACATTACCTTCCTCAAGTTTCTAATGAGGAAGGATTAGAACAACTTGTTCATTGGTTGAAGAAGAAGTCGTAGTTTTATAAATAAAAACGGTACAGGCTTTTCTGTACCGTTTCTTTTTTGTACTACTTATTGAGCTAATCGTTTATAGAAGGCAATTCGATTGTTAACAGCTTGTTGTGCTTTTTCAAGAAGCATGGTTGCACGCTCTGGGTTTGATTTAGCCAATACTTTAAAACGATTTTCACGCGCTAAATAATCTGATAAGGGGATCTTGGTATCTACGGCATCCAATTGCAATGGATTTTTATCAGTAATTCTTGGATCGAAACGGAATAGTGGCCAGTAGCCCGATTCTACTGCTAAACGTTGTTGATCGGAGCCAAAGCGTAAGTCATATCCATGTTCAATGCAATTGCTATAAGCAATGATTAAAGAAGGGCCTTGATAACTATTTGCTTCTTGTAGTGCTTTAACTGCTTGCATTGGATTGGCTTGCAATGCAATTTGTGCAACATAAATGTTACCATACATCATTGCTAATAAACCGAGATCTTTTTTAGCACGTTCTTTGCCAGCTGCAGCAAATTTTGCAACTGCCCCCAAAGGGGTTGACTTCGATTGTTGCCCTCCAGTATTGGAGTAAACTTCTGTATCTAAAACTAGAATATTAACATTGCGTCCACTTGCCAAAACGTGATCAAGTCCACCAAATCCTATATCGTAGGCCCAGCCATCACCACCAATCGTCCAAACGGTTTTTTCAACAAGGAAGTCAGCCATAGGTAGTAGCAATTTTGCTTTTTCTGAGTTTTTTTGTGTTAATTCTTGCTTTAATTGTTCTACAAGTTTACGTTGTTCAGCACGTTGTGCATCTTCTATGGCTTCTGTTAATAATTGATGGTAATCATTCGATAAATCTGATTGGAGCTCTTGCAAAAGTTCACGCGCTGATTGGGTCTTTTTATCTGTGGATAAACGTAATCCAAATCCAAATTCAGCATTATCTTCAAACAAAGAATTTGCCCAGGCGGGTCCACGTCCTTCTGCATTTTTTGTATAAGGTGTCGTTGGGAGATTACCACCATAAATCGAAGAACAGCCAGTTGCATTAGCTAAAATCAAACGATCACCAAATAATTGTGTTAACATTTTAATGTAGGATGTTTCTCCACATCCAGCGCAAGCTCCTGAAAACTCAAATAATGGTTGCTTAAACTGGGTTGTTTTTGCATCCATTTTTGCATTGACTGTATTTGGCCAAGGCAAGGCATCAAAGAAACTAGAATTTGCTTTGGTTATTTCAAATATCTCTGCTTTATGCATCATGTTGAGCGCTTTTTTAGTCGCATCTGTACGATTTTTTACCGGGCAAGCTTCAACACATAATCCGCAACCGGTGCAATTTTCAGGAGAAACCTGAATTGTAAATGCATGGTTAGGGTTATCTTTCGATCGAAAATCAGTAGATTTAAAGTCTTCAGGCGCATTTTTTAGCTCATCTTTACTGAAATGTTTTGCACGAATAGCCGCATGAGGACATACCATGGAACAACGATTACATTGAATACAAACGTTTGGATCCCAATCTGGGATAAATTGAGCTAGATCACGTTTTTCAAAACAAGTCGTGCCAGTAGGCCATGTTCCGTTAGCTGGAAAAGCACTTACGGGTAATGTGTCACCTTTTTGCTCCAATAAAGTACGAGTGACTTTTTGAATAAATTCAGATCCACCTGACAAGTTTAGGGGTACCTTTTTGTGAGATTGAGGTATAACTTTTTTACCTTCGATACGATGCAAATGTTCTAATGTAGCATCTACAGCAGCACAATTGCTTTGAACAACCGATTCACCTTTTTTGCTGTATGTCTTTTTGATTGCATTTTTTATGCAAGTGATTGCTTCTGTTTGTGGTAAAATGCCAGAAATTGCAAAGAAACAAGTTTGCATGATTGTATTAATACGGCCACCCATACCTGTCTTACGAGCTACTTCATAGGCATCGATTGCGTAAAATTGAATGTGTTTATCTAAAATTGTTTTTTGTACATCTTGCGGTAGTTTTCCCCAAACATCATCTTTAGCAAATGGAGCGTTTAATAAAAATACTCCGCCTTCTTGTAGGTTTTCTAAAATGTCGTAATGATCAATGAATTGAAATTGATGACAGGCGACAAAATTTGAATTTTGAATCAGATAAGGCTTCTCTATTGGATGCGGTCCGAAGCGTAAGTGGGAAACAGTCATAGCACCTGATTTTTTGGAATCATATACAAAATATGCTTGAACAAACTGATCAGTTCCATTTCCAATAATTTTAATGGTGTTTTTATTTGCACCAACGGTTCCATCAGAACCTAGTCCATAGAAAATAGCGCGAAAACAGCTAGCTTCTTCTAAATCTATATTTTCTGTTACCGGAACGGATAAATGTGTTAAATCGTCTTCAATTCCTACTGTAAAAGAATGTTTTAATGTTTTATTCTTTGCAGAAGTATAAACAGCATTGACCATGCTTGGAGTAAATTCTTTTGAACCTAAACCATAACGTCCTCCAATAATGAATGGTAGACTTGAACGCGAACCTTGATTATAAGCTGTCTGTAAGGCTGTTTGTACATCTTGGCACAATGGTTCTGCAATAGCTCCAGGTTCTTTTGTTCTATCTAAAACGATAATAGTTTTCGTAGAGGTAGGTAATGCTTTTAGGAAATAGTCTGCAGCAAAAGGCCGATAAAGGTGAACAGTAATAACACCTACTTTTTCACCTTTTTGCATTAGATATTTAACTGTTTGTTTGATAGTTTCGGTGCCTGATCCCATTGCAATAAAGACATATTCAGCTTGTTCATCACCAAAATAATCAAATAGATGATAACACCGTCCTGTTAATTTTTCGAATAATCGCATTTTTTCTTCTACAATGGCAGGAACTGCTTGATAGAATGGATTACTGCGTTCACGTCCTTGAAAATAAACATCAGGGTTTTGTGCTGTTCCACGAATAACGGGTGCATCTGGATTTAAACCGCGCTTCCTAAATTCCACTAATTCTTTTTCATCAATTAAGGCTTTTAATATCTCTTCATCGATTGGTGTATACGTATTAATTTCGTGGGAAGTCCTAAAACCATCAAAAAAATGAATAAAAGGTACGCTTGCTTTTAGTGTAGCTGCTTGAGCAATTGCAGCAAGGTCATGAGCCGCTTGAACTGCTTGAGAAGAGAGCAATGCCATTCCTGTTTGACGTGTTGCCATAATGTCGGAATGATCTCCAAAAATAGATAATCCATGTGTGGCCAATGCGCGGGCTGTTACATGCATGCAAAAGGGTGTTAGTTCACCCGCAATCTTGTAAAGGTTGGGAATCATGAGTAGTAAACCTTGAGAGGCAGTGAACGTAGTTGTTAAAACACCTCCTTGGAGTGCTCCATGTACGGTTCCTGCAGCTCCAGCTTCCGATTCCATTTCAACAACTTCAGGAACGATGTCCCATAAATTCTTTTTGCCTTCGGTAGCCCATTGGTCGCACCATTCAGCCATAGGCGAGGATGGAGTAATAGGATAAATGGCAACCATTTCACTAAATTTATAGGCAACAGATGCAACTGCTTCGTTAGCATCTTTAATAGCTCTTTGTGTTGATGAATGACTCATATATTATGATAAATTTTACTACATCATATATACCAACATTATTTTTAAAAAAAGCAACTTTAAAAGGTACAGAATCATCTGTAATTTATAAAATCTGTTGGAATTTAAGGTGTTTAAATATTTTCCTGAAGATACCGTTTCCCAAATGGAATAGTAGCTTTGCCCATGCAATCCCCCATATGTGCGTATAACTCTGTGCCTCGTTGGGTGAAAAATTTTAGATCCTCTGATAAAGTAACTTTGTCATATTCAAATAAGGTTACTACGGTTGATCCACCAAAAGAAAAGTATCCCTTTTCATCGCCTTTTTTTACTGGATTACCCGCGATATAAGTTTGTGTAACACTTCCAACACAGGTTGCCCCTATTTCTAAAATAACCATATGACCGAATTTTTCAGAATAAAAATGAGTGAGCCAACGTTTGTTTTCTCCTAAAATGCGAAATGATTTCATTAAAGCGATAGGGTTGACAGAAAAAAGTGTTCCATTAATGCAATGAGCAGCTTGAGGAATTCCATCGCACGGAAAATGGAATCGATGATAGTCGGTGGGGGCTAAACGGCTGATAATGCAAGTTCCTCCGTGGAATTGTTCCGCTAACTTTTTATCATTTAAGAGCTTTTTTAAATTAAATTTATGCCCTTTTATTTCAAATGATTGAATGGCATCGATATTTTGAAAGCCAAAGTGTCGACCATCTGCCGGAAAACAAATCTCATTTTCATTGCTAGTAATGGGTCTTAATCCAGGCTTAAATTTTCTGTAAAAAAAATCATTGAAGCATAGATATTCATTCGGTTTTTTTTCAAATAGATTTAGATCGATATTATATTTTTTGGCAAAAGGAATAATTTTCTTTTTTGATAAACTTAAGTTCGTAAAATATCCAAATATTTTAGATACAAATGAACGTTTAACGAACATGTGTAGAAAAAAGCGTCCCAATAAAGTTGTGTAAAAAAATTTTAAATTATTTTCGCTAGGTATTTTTTCTTTTTCTAATTCTTGAGTGTAACGATTGAAATATTTCATTAATTTCTCCAAAATTTTCCATTGAATTTCTTTTCAAATCGACGTGCTAGTCGAATAAAAGGAAATCCTAGTAATAAATAGAAGCCTGCGACTAATAACCCTGTTTCAAAGTAATTGAAATGAGTGGCAGCTAAGCATTGATAAGTTCTTGTTAGTTCAACGATAGTGATCATGGATACTAACGAAGAATCTTGTAATAACATAATGAAATCATTAGTAACCGGTGGAATAACTGTTCGAATAGCTTGTGGAAAAACAACGTGCAATAATGCTTGTAAATGGGTCATGCCTAAAGCACGTGCAGCTTCCATTTGGCCCTTAGGAACGGCCAGTAAGCCAGCGCGATAAATTTCAGATTCGTAAGCAGAGTAATTAATTGCTAAGGCTAATACACCAGCCACAAACGGGCTTAGGCAAACCCAATGAGATAACGGTTCTGGTAACATGGGAGCCAAAGTTGGGAGACCATAAAAAATAAGTAATAACTGAACAAGTAGGGGAGTGCCTCGAACACATTCGATATACATAGAAACAATCCAACGAATCCAACCAACGCCATAAGTTCTTAAAATGGCCAATGGAAAGCCCATCAATAAGGCTAATACCATGGCTGCCATGGATAATTTTAGGGTCACCCAAGCGGCTTTCGCAAAAATAGGTAAGCATGTGAGGTAGAATTGACTCGATTGTTTTTCAGAAGTTTGAACAGAGGCAATGTAATTATCGAAGGCTGTTGCTGGAGATTTAGAAGTTAATTCGGCGTTATAGTAAGCGGCGGTTTCCGCATTCCATAATCCCCAATTTTCCAAAATTGCTTTAAAAGTTCCATCTTTTTTTAAAGCTTCAATTGTTTCGTTGATTTGATTTAATAATTCATTATCTTCTGCACGAACCATAATTGCATATTCTAGACGTGAAATTGGTTCTTCTACTAAACGAACGTCTTTATCAATTGTGGCATAGTAATAGGATTCAGGATGATCCAAAAGGACACCATCTAAGCGTTTATTTTTTAGATCAGCATAGGCTTTAACTTCATCATCATAAATAACGATTTGAGTGTTTGTAAAACGTTTTAAGGCTTTTTCAGCATGCCAAGATTGCTTTAATATGCCAATTTTTTTACCTTCACAATCAGAAAAATAATTTATATAGAAATTATTTTTCATAACGACAAGTTGCAGGTGTGTGATATAATAAGGTTTAGAAAGTTTAACATCTGCTTTTCCGATAAAAGGTTTCCAAGTGTTGTATTCAACAGCATTTAATAAGATATCGTATTGTTTGCGTTGTAATCCAGGGACAAGCATTTCCCAATCATTAGGAAAAAATTCCAATTTTTTTTGCATATAATTGGCAATAGCTTTAGCAATATCGTATTCGAAACCGGTTATTTTTTCAGGATTTTGTGGATCGAAGAATACGTTAGGAACACCTGATTCAACATCTGCGGCCCAACGTAATGAACTCATATTAGCAGTTAAATTATGCAGTAGGAGTAAAAAATAAAAAGAACTTAGAAAAAATTTTTTCATATTACATAAAATTCTTTAAAAATTTACGAGTTCTTTCATCTTTAGGCGCAATAAAAATTTCATCTTCATCAGAAATTTCTATAAATTCACCTTGTTCCATATAAATAATATAATCGGATGCATCTTTAGCGAATCTCATTTCGTGGGTAACGATAATTTGAGTCATACCTTCTTTATCTAAGTCACGCATAACTTCTAAGACTTCGTCTACGCGTGCAGGATCTATAGCAGAAGTTGGTTCATCGTAAAGCATAACTTTAGGTGATAATGCTAAAGCGCGTGCAATTGCTCCCCTTTGTTGTTGGCCTCCGGATAAATAGGCTGGGTAACGATGCGCAAAAAGTTTTAATCCAACTTTATCTAAAAATTTTAATGAGATATCTTCAGCTTCTTCTTTAGATTTATGTTGAACGATCATGGGGGCCATCATGATATTTTGAAGCAATGTTTTGTGTGGGAACAAATTAAACGATTGAAATACCATGCCAACATGTTGGCGTAATTCGTGTGCTTTTTTGTGAAAAGATCGTCCTAAAGGGGTGGTGGAAGTTTTCCGAGATAGAGTTACTCCATCGATTTGAATCGTTCCAGAATCTAAGATTTCCATTCCATTTAAGCATCGTAAAAACGTAGATTTTCCACAACCTGAAGGACCTATAATAGAAACTAAATCACCTTCTTCAATATTTACACTAATGCTTTTTAAAATAGGATCTTGATGGTAATACTTACTTAAATCTTTAACTTGAATTAACGGCTTATTACATTCCATAGACGTTCGCCCCGGGCATATTCTTCAAAACTTAATTACTGAGAACCTGGAGCGAGCGAAGGGATTCGGACCCTCGACGTCCACCTTGGCAAGGTGGTGCTCTACCATCTGAGCTACGCTCGCAATCAATACAAGAACTAATGTGCATAAATTATTTAATTGCGTCAAGCGTTTTTTTAGATTTTTTTAAAATATTGTAAATATGGGTTAAGTATTTATGTAAATTAATGGTAGAGCTTTAATTTCGAATAATAGATGTTACCAGCTTTTACTTAGTTTGTAAAAGCTGGCTGATCAGATTTATCGAATATTTGATAAAATATTTTGATAAGTATCTTGGGCACGTGATCGAAATGTGGATGTTAATGAATCGAATGTATCAATTTTAGAACGGTCTAAGGTAACATCTGTATTTATGGTATCGATGGTTGTGTTAATAAACTGTGTTTTTCTTGAAAAAGCATCGGTCCAAGAGCCTAATACATTATTATCAGACTTTGTTTCTAGTGTTTTTGTGAGAGCATCGGAGTAATTTTTGACACTTTTTGGATCTATAGTCATACATTCTATTTGTGTAGGAAGCGTAAATTGTTCGGTGACGGTATCACCAGATGGATATTGGGTAAACGTTTTACTACTGTTTGATATAGTTGTTATAGTAAAATCTGTGCCGCTAGAATCTCGTGTAGCGCCCCATAAATTATTATTATTATTTGACTTAACATAACATGTCGAATTGCCTCTATAATTATCGTCATTACCATTATCACCAATTAGCCATTTTTTCCCAGAATCATCGGCTTTAACCAGAAAATATTGGTCATTTTTTACTACTGATGGAATAACAAAGTATTTATCACCATTTTTACTTTCTAAGAGGTTATACATTTTTTGTCCACAAAGATAGGTAAGTGCAATGATAGAACCATCGGAGGGACGTTGCCCTGCATTTTGGTTGAGTTGATCCAGACCTGAATTTATAAAATTTAAGTAGATATTTAAAGCTTCAATCTTTTTGCTGGAAAGTGCTACATTATTGCGTAAAGCGTTTACTTTTACTTCAAAAAATGAGGATAGTGCATTGATGGGACCATCACGGTTGATTAGGTAGCCAATGTAAAAAATTTCCAATGCACCGAGTGATTGCGTGGCTTTTGTTGAATCAATGCTAGGAACATCTGGCATGCAAGGGTAGCCGGTATCGTAATTATCTGGAAATCGATTGTTCGTACGATCAACACCACTTGTTTGTGAAAACATCAATTTATAGTACCATTGTATGTATCTTAGTCGGTCAAATAAAGTTAGAGAATTAAACGTTGAAAGTTGTATGTAGCCTTCACCATCACTACCGTCATCTTTGGCTTTTATTGTTTTTACCTCTAATTCTCGAAGATTTTGAAGACAACTTGTGATATGAGGTTTTTTCGAATCTATCGTATCACTTTTTATCCATTTGTTGCCATCCCAATTATAATTTTTTGGTTGTTTGCAGGTTTCATATGAATATGTAATTGTAGTTGTTTGTCCTTCGACTTGTTTTTCGTATTCGAGTTGTGTGAATGTAAAGTTATTTTCAGTGTTGTTTATATCTTTAAAAACATCTAATTTTATTATTTCCCACTGTTTAGTATCCTCATTATACTTGTAATAAGTTAGGAATTTTTCTAATTCTTCGTAAATGAACTTATCGTAAATTTCTAAATGAGTAATATAAGTGTGGGCAATATCGTTGATTTCTGCTGCAGATCCTGAGTTAAGCTCATTTAATGCTTTAATAAGATTTTGTCCTTTTTCAATATAATCACTAATAGTTTTTATTCTTGTAATAATTTCTTTCAAATAAAACCGATAAGCCATATACCCTTCACGACAATGATCTTTGTCGATTTTATAAGTAGTCTTTTCATCATCATCAATTTTAAATGTTTGTGCTTTTGTGTAAAAGCTATCGGATCCAAGTATGCTATACCAGCCTTTCTTATCTTGCAGTTTTATGTTGTCTAGAATGTTGTATAATTGATTTAAGAGGGTATTATTGATTTTTTGGTAAGCGCCTTGAGTTTTATTTGTTGTAGCATTTGGATCTACAAACATGTTTATTTTTTCGTTCGAATCTAATTCACCGAATAAATTTATATATTTTTCAAGAACATTGTTTATAGTGCTTGTAGTATTAGATCCCGTTGGTTCATTTGTGTTTGAAATTTTAGGAACTGGATAGGTGTAAGGTATATTTAAAATAGGTGAAGTTGACATAATTTTTATAAAGTAAGTTTGTTAATAATGTTTATAGCAGCATCATGTGTGCGTGATCTTAATGTTTTTGTGAGACTTTCGAAAGTATTTATTGTATCTCGCAATGTTTTAATATCGGTTTGAACACTTTGGAGCGCTGTATTGATGTAAGTTATTTTGGTTTGGAATGTGCTATTCCAGGATTCGATAACTGCTTTCCAGCCTAAATTACCATTTTCTGCAGTAGGGTTATTCCATTTTTCATAAGCAGTCGAATATTTATATGCACTTTTTGGATCGATGATATTTACATCTATTTCATCGGGAAGAGTGAATGTACCTGAAATAGCAGGTGTTTGGGTTTTATAGAAAGTATCATTTAAAGTTCCTGAAGTATAATATTTGCTTGGGTTTTCAGATATCTTAATAGTAGTACTATTATCAGTAGTAATGTAGTAGCCTGCTAATATAAGGCCAGAAGATAATGTTTTCAATAAACACGTACTGCTGTTTCCTCTATTGTTACCATTATTTCCGATTAGAAAATTCATTCCAGCTTCATCGTTGCTTACAAGGAAAAATTTGTTTGCCTCAAGGACAGAAGGAATAACCAAAAATTCTTTGCCGGAATTATCGGTGAACAGTTTATACATTTTCTGTCCACATAAGTAGGTCATTGCAATAATAGTTCCATCACATATGCGTTGATCACCTGATGATTGTCCAGCATTTAGCAGGTCCAAAGCTCGGTTAATAAAGCGTAAATAAGCATTGAGAGCTTTTAATTCTTGTTGTTGAATGCTAATAGTTGCTTCGAGAGCTTTAACTTTCATTTCGAAAAAACCTGCAAAGGCATTTACAGGGCCATCCCGATCAATCAAATATCCTAAATAAAATTTTTCAATATTTGAGATGTATTTTGTTTTGTCTTCATCCTTTACACAAGGTAATCCAAATACTTTATCATTTGGAAATATATAGTCAGTCTTTCCACCAGTTATGTCGTAATAAACTTTAATATATTTTAAACGATCTAATAGGTTAAGTTCATTGTAACATTCCAATTTTTTAGCCTCTCCATTTCCTCTACGATCGCACTTTACTTGCATAGAACGTAGATCAGAAAGATTGCTATAATTATCTCCTTTATCTCCTACTTGAAAGTGACTTATAGGGGGTTCTGTTTTTACATAAATGTCTCCAACTGTTTTCCAATTATCCTCATCAAAGTCATAAACATATCGTGTACAAAATTTTATTTCTACATCTAAACAAAATTTTACCAAACATTCTAATTCAACAACATCTGCATGAATTAGATCGCTAATAGTTTGGTTGTCATAACATTTTAAAGTATCCCATTTTGCTAACAATTCATTAGCTTTTTTAATATAGTCAGTTAAGTTATTGATCTGAGAAACGATTTGATTTCCATAGAATTTATATGCATTTACACCTTCTACACAGTCCTCAGCAAACTGAGAAACAAAACTGGAAAACTTTATATGATCATAAGTATCTTTAAGGGTAACTTTAGAATTATCTTTTTTACTAAATATAGAATTTAAATTTTCGATTAAAAGATCTCTTAGCTCTAAAAATCTACTGTTTTCACCTTTAAAAAAACTTTCGAACAGATTTTTAAGCTCGTTAATAGAAATTGTATTATTTTCTACCCCAAAATCTTTTGAGATTGGGTAAATGTATGTAAGCCCGTTAATAGAAGTTGTTGACATAGTCAAATGATCCTATGATTTGGAATTTTGCTTTTTAATTTTGGCGTCCATTGATTATAAGTATCTTCTTGCGAAGCGTCTGTTGAAACAGGGGAAACTGCAATTTTTGATTTTTCTTCTAATTCTTCGTTACTTTTTTCTGTGAGAGGAAGTAACATTTTTAATGCATAAATCATATTTTTTTCTTCTGGGTTGATTTCTGACAGTAAATTGATGGCCGATAGAATGTTTTCTTTCGTAAAATAACTGTCATTGATATTTCCCGTTTTACTTTCTTGTAGAAACGACTGTATTTTATTTAGTTTCTGATCAAGTTCAGATAGTTCTTTTAAAAATTTTTCAGATTTATTTTCAGCACTCATATTTGTTTACTCTTAACGTAGCAAGAAAAATGCCATAATATGGCATGATAGTTTTAAGTGAATCAAAGCAAGAAAAATGCCAAAAGGTTTTTTAAAACGTGTATAATTCGATGTTTATTGCATAAAAACAACAGAGATATTTTTAACTTAAGACCATTGGTCTGGAAAAATTTTCCATGTTTGGAAAAATTTTCCTAAAGTTTTTTTAATTTCATCCGTTTTTATTCTCTATGCATAATTCAAAAAAATATCTAAGTATAGTGAGTGCTTCATTAATGCATGGCTTGCTATTAGCGTCACCAGACATTAATGGACCTTTGGTTCAAAGAGATGAGTCAGGTCAAATCTGCATAAATCCACTTATGTCTTCAGATTTAGTAGATGATCTGCATCAGCTTATAAAACGAAGTTATCGCATAACAAATAGAGGTGATAATGAGCATGATTTTCTACATCCGAATAGATTAATTAAAAATCGTTCTAATCGAATGTCGCATTCAAGTTTATCTTCTGATGGTTTAAGGCGAGAAACATTTACGAATACATGGTTTTTACATAAGCCATTTATTGGTATGCACGGAGCTACTTCTCTTGGTGGAATTGCAGGGTTGCTTATCCCAGGTTCTATGGAAAGTGATTTTCAAGGGTTTGTTGCCTATTTAGCGCCAGAACGTGGAAGACCACCTGTTGTGGCGATTATATATCGAGGCTCTCAATCTAAATCATTCCAAAAGTTGAACGGTATATTAGGGCCTAGTTGGTTGACAAATTTTTCAGCCCAAAAAATGAAGTTTCCTACATCTTCAGGAGAGCTTGAAGGGTATCCGCAAATAGAAAATATAGAAAATACAGTATTCCATAAGGGTTTTTTGGCTAAATATTTGTCAGGACGTTACAGTGTGCTAGCTGATATTGAAAATGTCTGGTCTACGATTCCTGAAAATCTTCGTAGTAAAACACGTTTTATTATTACAGGGCATAGCCAAGGGGCAGGCATTGCAATACCTGCGGCTTTGGACATTGTAAACACTTTAGGTAAACGTTTTTTTGGAGAAACTTTCAATAATATAGAAACTCCAAGGTTTTTCGTTTATGCTTTATCTGGACCTAATCCTGTAGGCGATGTTTATACTAAAAATATTATGCATGCTATCATTGGGCGTGATAATATCATCCGGCATAACAGTATTTTCGATATTGTGACATATGCTTGCTTAGGTGAACGTTATAATAAATGGATATATAATACTATATTTGGAGCTGTTGCTGGGGTAGAAACTGGTTATCATCCTGTTGGGCATTTAGCGATTGATGATGTTAAGCAATTGTTTGCGAAAGGTCTTAAATACAACAAAAGGGAAGATATGCTAGCAAATGTAGATAAACTTTGGTCTACTTGGGCTAAATTTTATTCAGAAGCTATAAGAAAGCGACAAACAGATAGTTATCTTGAATGTTTCTATCGAGCAATTAAAGTATGTTGTATAGGGGCTAAAGGGATAAAAGAAATGGATGGAATTTACTTTTTTGTCTGTGTAAATCACTATGGAAGCATAACTGCTAATGTTGAATGTTTGCCAATAGAAAATGCCAAGAAAAAACGTTTGATTCGGTCTATGACTTATGTAAATCATGGGGAAGAAACTCAGCAAGCGATACAACCTTACGCTGTCGTAATTGATAACGAAGATCATGGTGCTTCGTTTGATCCACGGTTACCTGAGTATGACCTTACGGCATGTCTTATTCGTGGTGAAAATCATAGAAATTTAATCAAAAAGTTGTGTCTTTTGGAAAGCGTAGAACAAGTGTTTGATCCTGCTTTAGTAGAAGATGCAGCTGTTATTCTTGCTGGATATGAGTCAGACGAAGAGGAAGCATAATAATTATAAAATTAATGTATAAAGGGATCTTTATTGATCCCTTTTTGTATTTTATACAATAAGTGTTTGCATTTTTAATAAAAGTATCTTTTATATTAACTCAACAAACATTGCGTCATGTCCAAAAGGTTGGCTGTTCCAGTTTATTTTGTATCAATTTTATTTTTTGGCTGTTTTTTTATTTGGCCAATCTGGGAGATAATTCGTGGAGGCTTTTTCGATTGTGATCACGGTTTTACATTGGATTATATTAAAATAGTTTTTAAAAATCCAGTTTATGTTGAAGGTTTGATTAACTCCTTTATAATGGGAATCGGTTCTACAATTCTTGGACTTTTTATTGCGGTTCCTTTAGCTTATATATTTAATGGCTATGAGTTTTGGGGTAAACGTTTCTTTTCAAGCTTAGTGCTATTACCGATTATGCTACCTCCATTTGTTGGGGCTAATGGAGTTTTGCAGCTGCTAGGTACTTATGGGACTTTAAATACTTTTCTTATAAAAATGGGATGGATGAATGCTAATCAGCCTTTTGATTGGCTGGGAGCATACCCAATGTTAAGTATTATAGCAATGAATGCACTTAGTTTATATCCTATATTATATTTGAATATCGTTGCTTCATTGGCTAATATTGATCCTGCTTTAGGGGAAGCTGCTGAAAATTTAGGTTGTAAAGGTTTCCGTAAGTTCTGGAAGATAACTTTTCCGTTGATTCGGCCAGGAGTATTTGCTGGATGTACAATTGTTTTTATTTGGGCATTTACGGAGTTAGGTGTTCCATTGATGTTTAATTATAATCGTATGACCTCTGTTCAGATTTATAATGGCCTGAAAGAAATTGGTGGTAATCCATTTCCTTATGCCTTGGTGGCCGTGATGTTTATACTATCAGCAGCATTTTATTTATTAGGGAAGGGATTGTTTGAGCGTAATAACTATGCGACAGTTGCAAAAGCATCCCATAGTCAAACAACTAAGCGTCTGAATTTTTGGGGGAATTTAGGTTGTTGTTCGTTGTTTTCTGGTGTAACGTTAATGGCCTTGGCTCCGCATATTACAGTTATTTTATTTTCTTTAGCTTCTGATTGGTATAAGAGCATATTTCCAACTTCTTGGACAATGGACAATTATATTGCTGCCTTAGGTGATTCTTTAACGATTCCATCTATTCAAAACAGTTTAATTTATGCATCTTTTGCAACAATTGTAAGTGCAGTTTTAGGGGTAGGAATTGCTTTTGTAGTGGTTCGTACAAAGTTACCTGGTCGACAATTATTGGATACCTGTTCTATGATGCCATTGGCTGTTCCAGGTTTGGTAATGGCTTTCGGTTTTGTTGCAATGGCACAAGAGGGACGTGTTTTTGCTTGTTTAAACCCTGTAAAAAATCCAACAATTTTATTAATCATATCTTATGCAATTAGAAAATTGCCATTGATGGTACGTTCGAGTGTTGCAGGTTTGCAACAAATTTCACAAACTTATGAAGAAGCTGCTCAAAATTTAGGATGTTCCTCTTTGAAGGCCATACGAAAGATTACATTACCACTTATTGCAGCCAATTTGATGGCGGGAGCGATATTGGTATTTTCTCAAGCGATGTTGGAAGTATCAGACTCTTTGATTTTGGCGCAAAAGCAAGCGTTTTATCCTATAACAAAGTCTATTTATGAATTGTTAAATTTGTTGGGAAATGGAACATTTTTATCTTGTGCTTTAGGTGTTTGGGCTATGACATTTTTGGCCGTTACTATTATCGGTGCTTCAATTCTTTTAGGTAAAAGTTTTGGATCTATATTCAAAGTATAGTACCTTAAAGTGTTAGTATTTTTTATAAATTTTTTGACCAGATAAATGCCAGTCAACAAGTATGATCTGAACAATACGTTCGTTTTTCCAATAAGACCAGGAGAATTTTATGGCAAGATCTAAAGAGGCATTTACAGGGAAATCTTCTTGATTTATATTCCAACCGATAACGGTATAGTTACCTAATTTAAAACGAATGTGATTTCCATTTCGGCCAAATTTTTCTGGAGGATAATTGAGTTTTACATTTTGTATAACAAAAATTGGCATTTCATTGCCCTGGCCAAATGGGGCTAGTTGATCCAATGTATTTATAAATTGTGTAGTAATTTGCTGTAAATTTATAACTGCAGCGATAGATAGTGTAGCCTCTGGAAGTGATTTTGGGAATTTTTTATTTAAATATGTCCTAAAAAATTGTTGTAATTGAGTTATATTTTGATGATTTAATGTTAATCCAACAGCTGCTGGATGTCCTCCCCATTGATCGATAAGGGCATTGGCTTCTGTAAACATTTCTACAAGATTGATTTCTGGAATACTTCGTCCAGAGCCTTTAGCTTTTCCTTCATGATCACCTAACACAAAAACAGGGCAATTATATTTTCTTGTTAAACGTCCGGCCACAATACCAACAACACCAATATGCCATAAAGGATTATAGAGGACATACGCTGATTGATGTGGATCTGCTTTTATTTTTGCTTCTGCTTCTTTTACAATTTGTTTTTCAATATTTTGCCGTTCTTGATTTAAACTGTTTAATTGATGAGCTAACTGTTGGCCAATAGATTTATCAGTCGTTGTAAGCATTTTAAATGTCATATCAGCAGTTTCCAAGCGACCACTGGCATTGATTCTAGGCGCTAATTTAAATGAGACATCTTCGACAGATAATGGAAATTTTAAGTTACAATCAGAAACAATTAACAATTGTTGAAGGCCTGTTATTTTAGTATGTATTATTTCATTTAAGCCAAAAAATACCCAAAGACGGTTTTCATGTTTTAAGGGGACTACATCTGCAATCGTTCCTAATGCTACGAGATCTAAAAAAGGTCGCATCTTTAGGTTAATAGCTGGAGGGTAATTTTCTTTTTTTAATAGTTTTAACCAAGCATGAACCCATTTAAAAACAAGCCCAACGGAACATAATTCTTGAGCGGATATACTATGTAAATGCTTATTAATGTGAGGATTAATCACAATAGCATCAGGTAGGTTTGCTCTGGTGTGTTGGTGGTGATCTATAATAATAACTTCAGTTCCGCAAGCTTTTAATTTTTCTACAGCTTCATTTGAATTTGTCCCACAGTCACATGCTATAAAATAATCAAAGTGTTTTTGGGTAGATAAAATTCGATCAACAACACGTTCGGTTAGTCCATAGCCTTCTATTTCTCTATTAGGAAAAAACGGTGTAAAATTAAATCCTAAATTGTGAAAACAATGCCACATAAGTGACATGCTTGTAATTCCATCAACATCATAATCACTTAAAATAGCGATTTTTTCCCCCTGCTGGCAAGCATTGTTAATAAGTTGTACTGCTTTAGTTAAATTACAAATTGCTTCAGGCGGTTCTACAT
>CAKUXH010000005.1 GCA_934700265.1 uncultured Opitutales bacterium | reverse complement strand
TTCTTGTTCACAGGTAGCTTCAATGTCTTGCAGTTCTATACGAATTTGTTGATAGCGCTGTAAAAGTTCTTGTGTATTGGGTAAACGAAGGCTTAAGGTTTCTAGGCAAGATTGCAGTTTATCTAACGAATCTGTTAAGCTAGGAGTGTCGTTAAATATAGAATCGATAAATTTTAACAATTGTATGCAGTCTTCTTTTTGACTTAGTTTTTTAAAATCCTGTTCAAGCTGATGAATGCTTTCAACAGATAGGTCTAATTGTGAAAAGGATTGAAGTTGTTGTTTTATATATTCAAGTGTTTCTGGAGATATTTGAACTTTATTTTGTAAAGCATGCAATTGCTTTTTTGCTTCTAAGTATTGATTATAATTTTCATCGTACAGGGATTTATAGGACAAAAGTTGTGCATATTTATCTAATAAATCAATTTGTACATTGGGGGCAAATAAGCGTTGAGGTTCAGATGGGGTATGAAATTCTAGCCAAAAGCGACCTAACTGTTTTAAAGTGTTTAACGTTGTTAAAGATCCATTAATGGATATTTTTTGCTTATCTCCAAAGGTTCGTTTTATAATAAGCTCATCTTTTTCACAAATAGGTAGATCATTTGTTTCTAAAAATGAATTAATTTTTTCTATGATGATTTCTGAAAAGGAAAACAATCCTTCTAATTTACCTTGAGTAGTATTAGGACGTAAAGACATGCGTTCACATCTTTGTCCAGCGAGTAATTTTAGCGCACTTAAAAAAACACTTTTCCCAGAACCCGTTTCTCCGGTAAAACAAATAAGGCCTTGTTGGAAATCAAATTCGGCGTGATCGATTAGAGCTAAGTTATCGATGACAAGTGTTTTTAACATAATGTAAGTGTGTTATTAATCCTATTGAAAGTCAATATACAGATGATTGTAATTTTTTATAATAACGTTGTCGACGTGCTTCATATAAGCATAAAGTCCCAGATACGCCTGCATTTAAAGAATCTGCGGAATTACCGTACATTGGAATAACGATTTTTGTTGCTTGATCCATCCAAAGATCAGATAGACCGAAAGCTTCGCTTCCTATGCAAATGACGCAACATTTGGTCATGTCGCAATCCCAATAGGTGTATTTAGTATGTGGGGTTGTGGCTAAAATTTCAACATTGTTTTTTTGGAAAAATTTCAGTAAGTTTTCGGAAGAATCCCAATAGATATTTAAATTGAATACAGCCCCTTGAGATGTTCGAATGACATTAGGATTAAAAATATCAACAATTGGATTTGCAATGAAGAATCCATCGACATTTGTTGCTTCTGCTGAGCGCATTAATGCTCCTAAATTTCCTGGTTTTTCTAATTGTTCAACCAAAAGGTAAAGACCATTGGGTTTTAATTTTAAATCTTTTAATGAACAAGTCCAGGTATTGGCAATTCCTATAACGCCATCAGGATTTTCACGAACGCTCAGGCGGGCGAACAAGTCGTCTGGAAAAATGAGACATTTGCCTTCTTTTACGAATGTATGGAAACGAACCTGTATGTCTGCTTTCTGATAGCTTGTTTGGCTAAAAACAGCGTATTCTATTTTTACGTTTGCTTGAATTGCTCGTGAAAGTTCTCGTTGGCCTTCGATAATGAACTGATTTGTTTGCTTTCGTCCACGTGATGAGCATAGTTGCAAAAGTTGTTTGTATTTAGGATTGGTTTTACTAGAAATGAACATTTAAAAAAGAATTTGTTGATTTAGACGATTTGAAGATAGGTAATTCCAAAGAGCCCATTGCTTCGGTAAAGCATTAATTTGAAGCCAATCTATCATCTGTTGAGTGCTTTCATATTCAAATATATCAAAAATAGCTGATGTTGGTTTTTTAGGATTTTGAACTTCTTTTAGATGTATCATTTTACCTATAGGAATGTATTTTTTAAAATTATCAGCCATTTTTTCAAATTGCTGGCGTAGATTGCGTTCATCGTTAATTGTTTTGATGCGATTATCTAAATTTAACGAAACGTTTGTTTGATTATATTTTTTAGTGAACCAATCAACCTGCTTGTTGTGCCATAAGTACATAGGCATAGTTTTTTGGCGATGAAGCGATGAAAAATGTAAGTAATTTTTTAGCGTAGGCGTAACGAGGGTGTAGATTGAGTTGTTTGTATTGTGGGAATACATCGGAGCAACATTATCCCATGGAAGTGCATTGGGTAGATCAGTCTCCCCAATAGGCAGACAATCATAAATGGAAGGAAGCCATAAATCTGAGCTTACACCACGTAGTTGGGTGGAATCTCCATTGGGCAAATACCATTTTTGTATCGTTAATTTTATAGCGCCAAGATTATTATAAAAGCGTGTGAGTGTTGAGAGTTTATCCATTTCAATAATAGCTTGTACGGATCCTTTGCCATGCGTTGTTTTTTCTCCAAATATAAGAGCGCGATGATGGCACTTCAATGCTCCAGCAACAATTTCTGAGGCAGATGCACTGAATCTAGATGTTAACACTATGAGCGGTCCTGACCAAACACAACTATATTTTGGGCCATATTGATGCGTTAATTGACCATCGGATGTTTTTATCTGTACGACGGAACAATCGTTTAAAAACAATCCTGTCAGGCTTACTGCTTCGGAAAGAAGGCCTCCTCCATTGCGGCGCATATCGAGAATAATACCTTCAATGTGAAATTGATTCATTGTTTTAATGAGTTGTTTAACGTCGCCTGAAAGTGTGTGTGCTGAAATGTCTCCAGGGTTTTCTGGGCCATAAAATGTGGGTAGATCGATTACACCGATACGGTGGAATTGATTGTTTTTATCGATTGCTAGAAGAATTTTTGCGGAAGCTAAATTGTTTTCTAATTTTATTTCATCGCGTGTAATTTCTACAATTTTTCTTGCAGAGCTTTCTTTATCTGCAGGTTGAATAAGCAAACGCACAACGGTTCCTTTAGGTCCACGAATGAGTTTAACAGAGTTACGTAATTTCATCCCTTGGATGCTTATAAATTCTCCGTTGCCTTGAGCAACTGAAAGAATTTTATCACCAGCATGTAAGGTCTGACTTTGTTCTGCAGGTCCTCCAGGTAGCACTTCTTTTACAATACAGATACCTTTATCTTCATGTAAGTAGGCGCCGATTCCTACGAGAGAATTTCGTAAACTAATGGTAAAATCACTCATGGAATCAAATGAAAAAAATGTTGTATGTGGATCGAATAATTGTGTTAATGTGTTACTGTAAAGTTCTTGAATATCTACAGCTTCTAAATTGTTAAATTGTTTTTCATAAGTCTTATAAAGCTCTTTTAAGGTTTCCCGAGCTTTGGATTCATTTTTTAACGCATTTTTTTTTGTAATAGGTTTGTATGTTTTATTTGATTTTTCTTTATTATCTAACTCTAGCGATAAATCTTCCATAGGGGTGCATAACATTTCATTTAAAACTTCATGTTGTAAACGTTGTTCCCATAAATGATCCAATGAGAAGAGATTTGCAGACCATTTTTCATTTTTGCGGTTATATTGATAAAAATCTTGTGTAGAGAAATTGAATGGATGCTCCAAGCGTTTCAATATCCATGCAATACGTTTTGTAGAAAGTTCTTGGTATTTTTGAAAAATTTCAAATCCTGGGGTTAAGCTTCCTCCTCGCCAAAGTAATTCGATAGAAGATTTGTAATCTTGAATAAATTTATCAACAAATGTTGAATAGAAAAACATTTTTTGAGGATCTAGAGATAATAAATAATTTTCTAGAAATTTTTCGCTATCGAGGTGATTTAACTTTTTTTTTGAATAGTGAAACTGTTCTAAAAGTTGTACCAGAAAAATACCTTCTGTACGCATAGTTGCGGTTGGCTCAAGGGATAGACCTTGCAGTTGGAGACCGCTAATAAAGATGTAAAAAACAAAATATTTAAAAAATTTCTTTAACATTTATAATTTCCTGTATTTTTCTAACCACTCCTTTTCAGAAGCAGAAAGTGAGCCAAGTCCTTCATTTTGAAGTTTTTTTAATAGATCAAATGGAATATCGGTGATGATATTATCTTCTTCAATGTGAACTTTATAATGATTTGTTTTTAGTTTTACATTCGTTTTTTTAGAAAAAATATTTTCTTTGTGTTTTGTGTAGTAAATGGCTAAAATACCAACAAGAATTCCGCCAAGATGAGCCGAATGTGCAATAGAAGTCATACCCTGTGTTTCATAGAATAAACAGTTGATGAGTTCATAGCCTAAAAGAATGTAGAAACATGTACGTGATTTTATTTGAAAAGGAAATAAAAAGAATAGGAATACAGATAGTGTTTTTTCTGGGTATAGTAAGCAAAAATAAGTTAATAAGGTATAGATGCCAGCTGAAGCCCCAGTGAGCAATTGTGTTGGTTGTTGGTTATGTAGAAATACCCAAGAAATTCCACCGATAACAATGCCAGTAAAGTATAATCCTAGCAAAGATTTCAGTCGAAGTTCATAGACAAGCAGAAAATGGCATAACGTGTAAAACATGATCATGTTACATAGTATGTGCAAAAAATTTTCATGTAAAAATGAGTATGTTAAATAGCGCCAAAAATCTATAACATGAGTGCTGGTATTTATAAGTCCAAAGTTTTCAGGAATGCAATGTGTAGAAAACCAAACTGTTGTAACCTGTGTAGCAATGAAAATGAGAATGTAAAATTTAATAAGGCGTTTGATCCAGCGCATGGCTATGGGATCTTGTGGAAAAAACGAAGGAATCATAAAACAATCATCTCATGTTTTTTTATAATCGCAAGTCTTATTGCTGGAATTTTATGGTAAGGTATCTCTTTTGGGCAGAATAATTAATTGGTAATAAGTGTACTGATTTTCCCCAATAAAATTTTATTTTTTTGAGGTTAAATATAGTGTAGCTTGATTCTATCGGAATCTTAATTTATCAAAAGAGGTATATATTTTTTATAAAATTTGCTTGTATTTTAGTTAAATAAAATGAATATATATAAGTATATTATGTTAACATTTTTTATTTCAGTTGGATCGATTGTTTTAATTTTCTTGTGTGCCTGGTTAATTTTGTTGATTCTGATGCAGAAACCAAGTGCTAATGCTGGAATGGGGGCGGCTTTGGGTGGTGGAGCTGCTGAATCTGCTTTTGGGGGAGAGGCGTCCAATGTTTTAACACGTTGGACTGTTTATGGTATTATTGCCTTCTTCCTTATAACGTTATTTCTAACCTTAGGCCAGATATATCGTCATCATCATGACAAAGCTTTTAAGGAATTGGCACCTATTGAGGAAGTGCAAAAGGAGGGTGAGTTGACCCGTTTACCAAGTGAGAAGCCTGTAACAGAAGCAGCAAGCAACGCTGTAACAAGTGTTTCCACTAAATAGACAAATGAAGTTTATTTTTCTCAGAGCGTTACTATGTCTTCTAGTAACGTTTTTTTGTTCTTGGAGATTATGGGCGTTGGGGCCTTTAAACAAAGATATAGCTTTATGTATGGATGTTCAGCAACGGTTACATACTTTAAGAAATTATATATCAAGTGATCATTACCGCTGGGATATTTCTTGGACAAATTTACAGAGGAAAATGCAAAGTAATTTAACCGGGCAATCGATGGGGTATTTTCACTGGACACAGATAGAATTTGAAAGCGGTAATGTTTTATGTTTTGATAAACTCAATCCATCGATTGCTTTATACCCTAATCGATTGAGTTTATATCCAATAGAGTTATGGGGGCAACCTTTAGTGGATAATCCTGCTTTATGTTGTTATATGATTGCGATGCCTTTTTTAAAATGGCATGTTTTTTCTTGCAAAAAATCTGCTAAAAGAGGTCGTAAGGCGATAGAAATCTATTTGCAGGAAGGTTCATGGCAAGCAAAAGTTTATTTAGATAGAAATTTTAATACAATTTTATCTGCAGAATTGTTGAATCGTGAAAAAAATATAAAAGCATCCTTTATCTTAAAAAATTTAAAAAAATTTAGACAAGGATGGAGTCTTCATAGAGCGGAATTTGCTTTAAATGGTGCGAAGACGACACTTACAGTAAATTGTATTAATTCTTTAGAAAAGTAAGAAAAATATAATTATTTATACCCCTTTTTGTAGAAATTTATTCTATATCTTTCGGAACTAAACCACGTTCATTTAATGTTTCCATAATCCTTGCTGCTCGATTATAACCGATTTTCAATCGTCGTTGTAAAAGCGAGGTCGAAATACGTTCAGATGTTTTTAATACATTCAGTGCTTGAGATAATAAAGGATCATCTTCATCGGAAGAGAAATTTGTATCATCGTTTTCGCATGCTTCACTTTCAATCATCTGTTGAATTTCTTCAGCGAATTTTGGAGCACCATTGCATTTTAAAAATTCTACGATGTTTGTGATTTCATCATCTGAAACCCAGGCTCCTTGGGCACGAATAAGTTGTGATGCTCCAGGAGGAATAAACAGCATATCACCTTTGCCAATTAAACTGTCGGCTCCACCCATATCGAGAATTGTTCTGCTATCGACTTTTGATGCGACTTTGAATGCAATTCGGCTGGGTAAATTTGCTTTAATAATTCCTGTGATAACGTTTACTGAAGGTCGTTGTGTTGCAATGATAAGGTGAATTCCTGCAGCACGAGCCAGTTGTGCAAGCCTGGCAATACATGTTTCAATATCGCCAGGTGCGACCATCATTAAATCGGCTAACTCATCAATGATGCAAACAATATAAGGAAGATGTTCAAGCTGTTTTTCTTCTAGTTCAGAAGCGGACATCTTTTTGATTTTTTCATTAAATCCTCCAATATTTCTGCTGCCATGATCTGCAAATAATTGGTAGCGTCGTTCCATTTCTCCAATAAGCCACTTTAATGCTGATGGGACACGTTTAGGATCCGTTACAACCGGAATTAGCATATGGGGCAGATCATTATAAATTTTCATTTCTACGATCTTTGGATCGACCATAATGAATCGTAAATCCTTTGGAGAAGTTCTAAAGAGCAACGAAGCAATAATGGCGTTTATGCATACCGTTTTGCCTGAGCCTGTAGATCCTGCAATCAATAAGTGTGGCATTTTGGTTAAATCTGCTACTATCGGCTTTCCGGTTACTTCTTTCCCTAAAACTATGGGGATTTCAGCGTCTGATTGAGCCCAGGCTTTTGAGCCCAAAATTTCTTTTAAACAAACGGGTGATGGTTTTTTATTTGGAATTTCAATACCCACACATCCCTTTCCAGGGACCGGAGCTTGAATTCTTACAGATAAAGCTTTTAGGCCTAAGGCAATATTTTTATCTAAGGTGGTTATTTTTTCTACACGAACTCCACGAGCAGGGGTTACTTCGTAACGTGTAATGACTGGACCTGATTGAATTGCTTCTACTTTTACTTCAACGCCAAATTCTGCTAACTTTTGTACAAGATCATTAGCTGTTTCGTAGTAATCTTCGTTATTACCGTCATTAAAAACAGGTGGTGGATCTTTTAATAAATTGAGTTCTGGTAAGCGATAATCTCCAGCTTTTGAAGGCATTTTATTGGTAGCTTTTTCAATTTTTTCACTTGCTAAAATTTGAATCTGAGAAGAAGAATTGTTTGTATTTTCTGTTTTTGCTGTTGCTTTTTTGGTTTTAATAGTTGTTGTTTGAATTTCTAAGGAATTTGCTTGCTCTAAAGATATATTTGTGTCACTTCCGGTTGGAAGTGTATTTTGTGTAGGAGCTTTTAATGTTTCAAGTGGCTTTTCTGAAGGTTTGTATGTTTTATTAAATGGGCGTATAGGTAATTGTATTTTTTTTAGAAATTTAAACGATGGACATTTGAAAATAGGTTTTGTTTGCTTTATTCGATTAAATATATTTGTAAGGCCTTGTAAAAATTTGGAGCTAGTCCAACGGATGGTTTGAATAAGAAATCGATATAAATAGTTTAATTTTGTGAAAGAAAGACAAAGTGCAAAAAAAGTTGTTGGTAATAGAATAAGAAAAGTGCCAATACTACCAAAATATTCTGAAAAAATATTTTTAAGAATAAAAAAGCCTATACAACCACCGATACCTGCAGAATAAAATTTATAATGGGGTTGAATCCAATGAATGGATTGTAAAAAAGCTAAAAAAGTACTTGAACTTAAAAGAGCTGTAAAAAAATAGGCTAATTTACGTTTTTGAATTTTACATTGATATCCAATCATGGTTAAAATACCTGCCCATAAAAAATAGATAGGGAGGAACCAAACAGTAGCTCCTAAGTAGCGACAAAAATAAAATGCAAAGCTTGTTCCAACAATGCCAAGCCGATTACCTCCTTGGATGGAATGGCTATGTATAAGTTGATAAAATTTGGAATGCTCTGGTTGATAGTCGAGTAATGCCAAAAGCATAAATAAACCTATTATAAAAATAAAAGTTCCACAGATAGGTTTAGGATTTTTTACAAAAATATTATTGTTTTGATTCATCATGAAAATCCTGTAATTTTTGCGAAAAAATCGCAATATTATTGTTGGTAATTTTTATGAAGGCGTTTAATGCAAATAAAAGAATGAATGTTTTATTATTAAAATAAAAAATTTTTGTAAAAGTCAAATTGACAAATTGTCATTATTTTATTTCATTCTTATTTAAGATCTTTGAGAAGTTGGGGGGTGTTCTGGATTCGATTTTATAGATGCGATAAAAGTGGCATGTCGAAGATGATGGTTGGCTTCGTTATCAATCCATCGATACAATAAATGAAAATGTTGTAAAATTCCCAAGCGCTTCCTTCGCGGTAGCTGCTTAATCAATGAATTGTCAAAAAGTACAGTTCTGCTTTTAGTACCGATGCTCGCTAAGTACTAAAGGCTGTTTTTGCGAGTATAATAGAAAATGTTGCCTTTTTCTATTGTATTTTTAGGTAACTAGCAAAGTAAAACATGCATCTATGGTATTGCTTTGGACATTAACAAGATGCTACGCATGTAGAAGCTTTTATTTATTTTATAAAAGACGCGGGTTCAATTCCCGCCACCTCCACCAAATTATTTGTTTTTTATAATTTTCTATTTTTTTCGTCTAAATAATCTTGCAAAATAATTGTCGCAGCTTGTGAGTCAATGATGCCGCGCTGCTTTTGTTTTTTAGCTTTTTCTAAAGATTGTGTTTGATAACCAGAAAGGTATTTCGCAGCTTGTGTTGATAAGCGTTCATCCTGGAAATAGACGGGTTTATTAAAATATTCCGTAAGTTGATTAGCAAAAACCCGAACTTCTTTTACGCGAGTTCCTTCTTTACCGTTCATATGAAGAGGGAGTCCTAGAACGAAAGCTTGGCAACCTTTTTCTAAACTAATTGTTTTTAGAACTGAAAAAACTTTTTCGAAAGTTTGAAAGTTAACGATGGCAGGTAATGGAACAGCTATATTTAAGTCATCATTCCCCCAACTAAGCCCCATGCATTTTGATCCAAAATCGATGCCGATGTAGTCCATTAGTTAAAAACTTAACTTGTAGCCAGCCCACAAACAAATGATACCTAAAATTATTTGTAAAAATAGATAGGCAAAGCCATGAAGTAGGTTATTTTGCTGATAATAAAATAAATGTTGAATAGGTTGTAAATGCTCCTAAAAAGCCTATGGTTAAAACGTTTTTAAAAAGGCTATTTACAGTCATTGTTTGACAAATTCCTAAAAGAAAACAGCCTAAACAATTGATGAAACCAATTCCGAAGTAAGACGATTGAAAGCATTGAGATAGCCAGAAACGAAGAAACGTTCCCAGCATATCACCTATTCCAATCAATAACCATTCCATGCTTATAAGTCTAGATCTTTACCACAACATTTTTTGAATTTTTTGCCACTTCCACATGGGCATGGATCATTTCGACCAACTTTGGGCAAGTTCCTTTTTATGGGCTTAGGTAGTTCTATCTCTGGTTTTTTAGGTGTTTCAGTTTCTGTAGCTCCGTTAGATAAATGAATGCGCTGGCTAATTTTTTGAATAAGCTCATCAATATTTTCCGCATGTGTAGATGAGCGGAAAAGTTGAAAACAGATATCTTGCCTCATTTGAGAGATCATTTGTTCGAAACAACGATAAGCTTCAAATTTATATTCAACCAAAGGGTCTTTTTGACCATAGCTGCGCAGACTTACACTTTGGCGCAATTCCTCTAATTCAGTTAACTGGGATTGCCAATTTTTATCAATTGCGCGAAGTAAGACCCAGCGTGCAATTTGACGAGAAACTTCTTCACCTTCAATCGATTGTTTTGTTTCGTAGTAAGCTTTTATTTTTTCTAGAATTGTATCATGAATTTCCTTCGAAGATTTTCCTTCAAAATCTTTTACTTCTAAAAACAAAGGAAATTGCAGATTTATCCAAGCGAAAAATTGAATTAAAATTTCCTTGTATTCTAATTTTCCATTACTGGCTTCTAATGTGTTTAAACGTTGAGAGATTTCTTCGTCAATTAACTCCCAAATGAGATTTATAGGATTTTCATCACGCAAGGCTTCGTTACGTAAGCTATAAATAATTTCGCGTTGCTTATTTAGCACATCATCATATTGGAGTAGACGTTTACGAATGGAATAATTTCGCTGTTCTACTTTTTTCTGAGCTGATTGGATAGAATGGTTTAAGAATGGATGGGTTAATGTTTCATCCTCTTCCATCGAGCGTTCTAGAAATGCTCCGATACGTCCAGAGTTAGCAAAGAGACGCATGAGATCATCTTCTAAAGAAATATAAAATTTAGAATGTCCTGGATCTCCTTGACGAGAGCATCGTCCACGTAACTGACGATCAATACGACGTGATTCATGGCGTTCTGTTCCAAGTACTAGGAGACCTCCTAATTCAGCAACACCTTCGCCTAACTTGATATCTGTTCCACGTCCAGCCATGTTGGTTGCGATAGTTACAGCGCCTTTTTGGCCTGCTTCTGCAACAATTTCAGCTTCTTGCTGGTGATATTTCGCATTAAGAACATTATGCGGAATTTTAATACTTTTTAGCATTTTGCTTAGAATTTCGGAAGCATCGACAGATGTTGTCCCTACAAGTACTGGTTGTCCGCGCTGGTAAGCTTCTTCGATATCTTTAATGACAGCTTTGTATTTTGCTCGACGTGTTTTATAAATAACATCATTATCGTCAATACGAATACATGGTTTGTGGGTTGGAATTGCCATGACCTTCAAGCGATAGATGTCAAAAAATTCCTGCGCTTCTGTTTCTGCAGTACCAGTCATACCAGCTAATTTTTCATACAGACGGAAATAATTTTGGAGTGTAATGGTGGCGTAAGTTTTAGATTCCTTTTCAGGAGTTAAACCTTCTTTAGCTTCAATAGCTTGATGCAAGCCATCACTCCATCGTCTTCCAGGCATTGCACGCCCCGTATTTTCATCGATAATAATGACTTGGCCATTTGATACCATGTATTGATCGTCTTTTTGGTACAAGGTATAAGCGCGTAATAATTGGCTTATGCAGTGAATGGAGCTGCTGCGGTTATTATAAAGATTCTCAGCTTCTTGTCGTTTGCCTTGCTTTTGTTGGGGAGTAAGTTTTGTATCGCCTTCGATTTCGCTGAAAATTGTTGGCAAATCTGGCAAAGTGAATGCATCTGCATCGTTAGGTTTTAATGTTGTACGACCTTTTTCGGTTAAGTCAGCTTGATGGAATTTTTCATCAATGACATAATAGAGCGCTTCTTTTAAATCATAGGCACGTTGTCGGTTGAAATCGGCGGCCATTTGTGTTTCGAATCGGTCAAAGGCACGACGCAAACGTCCATCTTCCAATGTGTGTAAAAGTAAACGATTTTTAGGATTAGCCAATTTTACCTGGTAAAGTTTTTCAAGACCCTTTTCTAATTCTTCTTGTTTCAAACCTTCTGTTAAAAAAGGTTTAGCTTGTTCCATAAGATCAGCGCACAGTTGATTTTGTAGGCGATACAAGCGATTGATACCAGGGGCGAGCTGTAAGAATAGTTTGCCAGAATCGTCATCTTCTTCAACGCCTGAAATAATGAGAGGTGTACGTGCCTCATCGATTAAAACAGAGTCAACTTCATCGACGATACAGAAGTAATGATCGCGTTGAACTTGGTCTTCTGCACGAAAGGCCATTCCATTGTCTCGGAGATAATCAAACCCAAATTCAGAAGCGGTTCCATAGGTAATGTCTTTGCGGTAGGCTTCATAACGTTCGTTTTGATCCATATCGTGTTGAATACAACCAACAGAAACGCCTAAGAAATTAAAAAGATATCCCATCCAAGTGGAGTCACGACGGGCTAAATAATCATTTACGGTAACTAATTGGCAGTTTTTACCCGTAATAGCATTTAAGTACAAGGGTAAGGTGGCAACCAGTGTTTTACCTTCACCGGTGGCCATTTCTGCAATATATCCGCGGTGAAGTGCAATGCCACCGATAAGTTGTACGTCATAATGGATCATATCCCATGTCATGATATGTCCACAAACTTCAGCTTGGGTTCCTACAAGTCTTCTAGCTGCATTTTTTACGGTTGCGAATGCTTCTGGAAGAAGATTGTCGAGTGTTTCACCCTTTGTATAACGACTTTTAAAAGAATCTGTTTGTGCTTTTAATTGTTCATCTGTAAGATTTTGTAATTGTTGCTCAATCGCATTAATTTTTGCAACAATGGGCTTACATTCTTTTTGGAATTTTTTATAGTGTCGCCCAATAAAACATTTCAGTAAATTTTTAAACATAAGCTTATAATTATATTCTATATATTTTGGATATTTTTATAAAAAAAGCGACTCTTTTTTTATAAAATATACCTCTAATATAAGTCATAAAAAGCTATTCTTTTATAAAGTCAAAATTACTTGCTGTGGATGCTTTTCTTTTTAAAACTTCTTGTTGGAACTCTTTTAATGCTTTCGTTAAGTCTTGTATGGGATTTTCTGGAAATTTAAAGTACCTTTTTACTAAATTATTAGATGTTAAAGTTGCTGCGTAATATTTATGTAAAGAATGTTCTTTGTGTAATATAATTTCTAAATATCGTTTAATGTTGGAGGATATGTTCCACTCAAATTTTTTGTTTTCGTTAGCATATAGAGCCTCAGATAATATCTGTCCTTTACCGTTGCGACATTTCCATTTTCTAGGGTTCTGCAATAAAATACCCCATGTTGCTTCTGGGACATTATCTTTTTTCAAATCGTCATAAATAGTTTGCATTTTTAATGACCAACCATCTTTGGTTAACAAGGTATAAAATTCCCCGTTTAAGTCATTAAAAATCTGCATACCATCTTCTGGTGATAATTTTAACCAATAAGCGTAAGTAGTTAAGCCAGTTACCCAAATGGGTTCATGAGAGGCTTTTTGGCGAGAATTTTGATTTTTGGCATAATAATATTTAAATTCATGGCCGAAAGTTTTATTTTCAAAAGCAATTGTATCGATGTATTTGCCAGGATGACCATGTTGCGTATCATTGGAAGCACAAAAAATTGTACCGACAAAATTGTAAAAATTTTTTGCATTAACATGCATTAACCATAAATTACTTTCCGCAGAACTGGCTCCATGATGAGGACTTATTAAGAAATTAACACTTTTAAGTGCTAAACGGTTTTTTATGGAAAGATTTTTCACTTGTTCATTTTTTGTGTCTCCATAGATTGCTTCAAAAGTTGCTTTTGTTGCATCTCCTGTAAATAAAATGGATTGTTTGTCGTAAGTAACTTTTAAAATTAAACTATGAGAATTTGTGTCTTTTGCCTCAATTTTATAAGCTGGTTCTAATATTTCTATTGTCCCGTTATTGTTGGATTGACCAAATAACGCCATTGTTAAAGCTATGCTAGCATCGTTATATAAAGTATAGCTTTCAACTGCATACAAGACATGCTTTTCTTTAGGGAGTTTTTTAAAAAAATTATAATCTTCTTCGCCTTCCCGACCTGTTATAAAAACACACTTTTCGTCAAGTTTTCTTGTTCCCAATAAATATTTTAAACAATTATAATGATCAGCGTCTGGATGAGTTACTACAACAGCTTTAATAGATGATTGTTTAAAAATACTTTCAATGGTATTTTCATTTGTTTTAAAAAAATTACCACAAGATTCTTTTGTGGCATTTTGGAATCCACAATCTATAATCATTATATTTTGATTAAATTTTAAGACAATAAAATTCCCTTGACCAATATTAAACACAAAACAATGTAAAGTATTATCAGTTACGCCTTCTTTTATTGTTTTTAAAAATTTATCTTCCGATATAGGTATAATACCTTTTTCTTTTCCTTGCGAAGAGTTAGAACTGGTTGAAACTTCTTCTTGTTCTTCTATTTTTAGATCTATGATCATTTTTTCAGAACTTGCCGAGCAGAAGTTTAAGTTAAGAAAGCAAATTACAATAAACGAATAAATTTTATTCATCATCATATGGGTTTTGGAATGCATTATATTGACTTAGAAATTTATTACAAATTTCCTCGATAGTTTTTCTGTTTTCTGGAATTTTAAAATGAATTTCAGATAATTCTTTAATTAGCAGGTAAACACGCCCGGGTTTATTAACATAAGACCAACGGCCTAAATGATACTCTCCTTCATTCTTACAATCATCCGGCAATCGTTGTAGTAAAAAAATAACGTGATCCTTAACTGACCACCGTTTTAGTTTTGTGATTTTCGTTATTAAGGTACGCAATTTCTTTTGGACCAAATGAAAATCATTTGTTGCTCCGGACAGTAGGAATGTGTTTCCAAAATATAATAAAATATCAACACCTTGTATTATATCTTCTATTCCTTTCTCTGGGGCTGTTACGTAATCAAATACCGCATTAATTATTTCGGAACTATAATTATCTTCTAATCCATAATTTGTTCTAATTGTAGCTAAAAAAACACTATTCTCGTCTGTTAAATCTTCCCACGCTCCATTTAAATTATGAAATTTAAATGTAAAACAACATATGAATACAAATAACAATCTCCTTTTCATATCTTTGACATCATGAGTATTAGTAATGTTTTGTCAAGTGTTTTTTATTGAAAAATAAAAAGATGTAGAATATCATAGATATGAGAAACAAGGTTTTATGAAACCTAGTAATAGAGAAAATGTTTGTTTTACTGAATTATTAAGTTCTTGCTACTATATTTGTATTCACAAAGTATTCGGTATTAATTTTATCGTTTATGTAATATAAATCTTTTAACTTTCTGTAGATTCAAATTTAAAAATATATATGAGATGTATTACAAAAGTGTGCCATTTTGTAAGTTTTGGCACAAAATTTGTCACTATTGTGTCAATTTGGCACAATATTTGAGCGAATAAAAATTGGAGAAATAAAAGAAATGTGAATTTTATGCAGTTTTTTAATTTTGGCACGATTTTTGCACAATAGTAAGGTATCATGAGTAAAGTAACAGGAAAAGTTTTAGGAATAGATTTAGGAACAACAAATTCGTGTATGTCAGTCATGGAAGGCGGAGAGCCGGTTGTAATCCCTAATGCTGAAGGTGCACGTACAACACCATCGATTGTCGCTTTTACAAAGACAGGTGAGCGTTTGGTTGGTCAAGCAGCAAAACGTCAGGCTATTACAAATCCTCAAAATACAATTTTCTCTGCAAAGCGGCTTATTGGTCGTAAATTTAGTGAGATTCAAGATATGCTGAAACACTTACCCTACAAAGTTGTTGAAGGTAAGAATGGAGATGCTTGGATTGAATGTCATGTAGGAGATAAAGTAGAACGGTTCGCTCCAGAACAAATTTCTGCAATGGTTTTAGCAAAATTAAAGGCAGATGCAGAAGCTTACTTAGGTGAACCAATTAAACAGGCTGTTATTACAGTGCCAGCTTACTTTAATGATTCTCAACGTCAAGCGACAAAAGATGCAGGAGCAATCGCAGGTTTAGAAGTTTTACGTATTATCAATGAACCAACCGCAGCTTCTTTGGCGTATGGTTTGGATAAGAAAAAAGACGAAGTAATCGCAGTGTTCGACGTTGGAGGAGGAACATTCGATGTTTCTGTTTTGGAAATAGGTGATGGTGTATTTGAGGTAAAAGCAACAAATGGTGATACATTGCTCGGTGGTGATGACTGGGATGAAGCGATTATTCGTTGGTTAGCAGATACATTTAAGAAGGAAAATGGTATTGATTTGATCAAAGATCCTATGGCACGTCAGCGTTTGAAAGAGGAAGCTGAAAAAGCTAAAATTGCTTTATCTTCTGCTCAAGAAACGGATATTAACTTGCCGTTTATTACTGCAGATGCCAACGGACCAAAGCATTTAAATGTACATCTTTCACGTGCTAAATTAGAACAGATCTGTGATAATTTGTATGAACGTTTAAAGGCTCCATTCTACGCTTGCTTAAAGGATGCTGGAATTGATGCTAGCAAGATTGACGAGCTTGTCTTGGTAGGTGGTATGACACGTTCACCAAAAGTTGTTGAAATGGCAAACAGTTTAGCTGGAAAGCCTGCTCATAAGGGTGTAAATCCAGATGAAGTTGTTGCAGTTGGTGCTTCTATTCAAGGGGGTGTGTTAAAGGGAGATGTAAGCGATGTCTTACTTTTGGATGTAACACCGTTAACCTTGGGTATTGAGACAGCAGGTGGTATTTCGACACCGATGATTGATCGTAATACAACAATTCCAACTAAAAAGTCGCAAACTTTCTCAACGTATGCAGATAATCAAACAGCAGTAGATATTCACGTATTGCAAGGAGAACGTTCGTTGGCGAAAGATAATAAATCTTTGGGTATGTTCCGTTTGGAAGGGATTCCTATGGCTCCACGTGGTGAACCTAAAATTGAAGTTACCTTCGATATCGATGCAAGTGGTATTTTGCATGTAACAGCTAAAGATGTTGCTACCGGAAAAGATCAGAGCATTACGATTTCTGGTTCTTCAGGATTATCAGATGATGAGGTTGAACGTTTACGTAAAGAAGCAGAGCAATTTGCCGATCAAGATAAAAAGGAACGTGAACGTGTAGAAGTGTTCAATCGTTTAGACAACTTGGTTTATCAAGCCGAAAAACAAATGAAAGAATTTGGAGATAAACTTCCTGCGGATAAGAAGCAAGCTTTGGAAGGTAGATTGGCTGAAGCAAAGAAGACATTAGAAAATAAGGATGTTGATCTTGAAACTTTGAAAGCAAAAGAAACAGACTTGATGAATTCTTTGCAAGAAATTGGTCATGCGATGTATGCCAATGCAAATCAAGCCAATACTTCAGCAAATGCTGGACAAGCAGGGGCTCAATCGGAACAACCAAATGAGAAAAAAGCAGATGGAAATGTTGTTGACGCTGATTTCGAAGTTGTTGATGATGGAAGTAAGAAGTAACTTTTTTAAATAGGAGAGAAATTTATGTCAGTAAAAATACAACCTATTGGAGATCGCGTCCTCGTTAAGATGATTGAGGATGTTGAACAAATCAAAGGCGGAATTATTATTCCAGATTCCGCTAAAGAAAAACCACAAGAAGCCGAAGTAATTGCTTTAGGCACAGGAAAAACAGATAAGGATGGCCATGTTGTTGCTTTCCAAGTCAAGGTTGGTGATCGTGTTTTAATTAGCAAATATGGAGGAACAGAAGTTAAATTCGGTGACGAAAAATACACATTGTTACGCGAAGATGATATCTTAGGAATCATTAATAAATAAGGTAAGAAAATGACAGCAAAAACATTACATTTTGATGAAATTGCCCGTAAAAAGATTTTGGCGGGTGTAACCACGTTAGCTAAAGCTGTAAAAGTTACATTGGGACCTAAGGGACGCAATGTGCTTTTAGAGAAAAAATTTGGTGCCCCAACCATTACAAAAGATGGTGTTAGTGTTGCAAAAGAAGTTGAATTGAAAGACCCATTTGAAAATATGGGAGCACAAATGGTTCGTGAAGTTGCTTCTAAGACAGCGGATAATGCCGGTGATGGAACAACAACTGCAACCGTTTTAGCGGAAGCGATTTATCGTGAAGGTTTGAAGAATGTTGCCGCAGGAGCTAATCCTATTTTCTTAAAGCGTGGTATTGATAAGGCGGTAGCTGCTGCAGTAGTTGAGTTGGCTAAAAATAGCCGTGCGGTAAGCAATCGTGAAGAGATTCGCCAGGTTGCTACTGTTTCTGCCAATTGGGATTCTGAAATTGGTAATATCATTGCCGATGCGATGGACAAAGTTGGAAAAGATGGAACCATTACTGTTGAAGAAAATAAGAGCATTGAAACAACTCTCGATGTGGTTGAAGGAATGCAGTTCGATAAGGGTTATATTAGCCCCTACTTTGTAAATAATTCTGAATCAATGGAATGCGTATTAGAAGATGCTTTCGTTTTGATTTATGAAAAGAAAATTAGCAATTTGAACGATTTGTTGCCATTGTTACAATCGGTTGCAAAGACTGGAAAACCTTTCCTTCTTATCGCAGAAGATATTGAAGGTGAGGCCTTGGCAGCTTTGGTTGTTAATAAATTGCGTGGTGTCTTGAACGTTTGTGCTGTTAAAGCCCCTGGCTTTGGTGATCGTCGTAAGGCCATGTTAGAAGATATTGCAGTTTTAACAGGTGGTCGTTGCATTACAGAAGATTTAGGTATCAAATTGGAAAATGTACAATTGGAAGACTTAGGTCGTGCAAAACGTATTACTGTTGATAAGGAAAACACAACGATCGTTGAAGGTGCTGGTAAGAGCGAGGATATTCAAGCTCGTTTAAAGCAAATTCGTCATCAAATCGAAGAAAGCACTTCTGATTATGATAAGGAGAAATTGCAAGAGCGTTTAGCCAAGTTGGCTGGGGGTGTCGCAGTTATTCATGTAGGTGCTACAACTGAGCCCGAAATGAAAGAGAAGAAGATGCGTGTTGAAGATGCTTTGCATGCAACTCGTGCAGCCGTTGAGGAAGGTATTTCTGCAGGTGGTAGCGTTGCTTTATTGCGTACAGCTAAAGCGATTGATGCTTTGCAATTGAAAGATGAAGAAGCTGTGGGTGCCCACATTGTTCGTCGTGCAATCGAAGCTCCTTTACGTCAATTGTGTGAAAATGCAGGTGTTGAAGGTTCCTTGGTTGTTCGTGAAGTTCTTTCACATGATGGTGCCTATGGTTATAATGTCGCAACCGATACTTACGAAGATCTCTTAAAAGCTGGTGTTGTTGATCCAACTAAAGTAACTCGTACAGCGCTTCAAAATGCAGCCTCAGTTTCCGGTTTGTTGTTAACAACGGAATGCATGATTGCAGAAGTTCAAGAAGATAAGCCAGCTGCTCCAGCTCCTGATATGGGCGGAATGGGTGGCATGGGCGGTATGATGTAATATCGCTTTTAGCTAGGAAAAGGTCAATCTAAAAAGGATTGGCCTTTTTTGCTTTTTTTACGTATCTAAATGCATGTTCAAATATTTTTATTTTTTATGTAATGGTGGGTTTGCCTGGCATAAAATATGCTTCTAATATAAAGTATATGAAAATATTATTTTTTACAGTATTAGGGATGTTTAGCCTGGGGCAAGTACAGGCCGTACAACAAGCTAGTGATTCGAAAGAAAAACATGCATTTCATTACGATGATGTATTTTCATCTTCAGAAAAAATTACCAACGTATCTGACCTATCACAAAAAGTTCCAGAAAAAGATGTTTCGATGATAGTTCCAGAGAAAGCGCCTATAAATTCCAATACAGGACCTATGTTAATTATAAATGAAGGTGTTGAACAAATAAGTGTGAATGAAAAAGTTTTGAATAATAATTTATTTAAAGACTGTTTACAACTTGTAGAGTATTTATACTTTGGAACAAAGCGATATGCTCAATCAAAAAGAGTTTTTGATGATGCATTCAGAGT
>CAKUXH010000004.1 GCA_934700265.1 uncultured Opitutales bacterium | reverse complement strand
GTCCACAGTCCACAGTCCACAGTCCACAGTCCACAGTCCACAGTCCACAGTCCACAGTCCACAGTCCACAGTCCACAAGCTGGATATTTTTGTTCTTTTTTTATTGTGTAAACATATTTGCTTATACGCCACCTTTTCCGAGTTCTGCATATTTTTCGGGGATAATAAATACACTTACCGATAATAATTGGTATGTTTCTTACATGACTGGTGCTAGATGGAGAGATACATCAACACAAGAAGTTACTTTACCAAGTGTAATGGTGGATTCTTCTGGGAATTTATATGTTTTAACGTATGCAGGAGTATCAAAATATTGGGACTATAGAATTACAAAAGTTAGTTATAACGGGACGGTTACAACAAAATGCCATCCATTATTTTCATGTGGATTTGGGACAACAAAATATAATGGCTACTTTACAGGCCGTATTACAGAGGGAAATAATCGTTGGCCGCATTTTTGGCCAAATCTGTTAAGGCCAGTGATTTTTCAAGAACTTGAATATAATGGTGGTCCTATTATTTGCGCATTCCCTTTCCCTAATTATAAATATTTGACGGGGTACAATGATGAAAGTATCGAAGGAATGTGTTTTGCAAAAATTGATCGTTCAAGTTTAGATTGGGTTACTTCTCTACGAACGCGTTATGATAATACCGTTACGGGTGATATGTGGTATCATCAATATCGATGGTTAGGTGATGGTTCATGCAGCGATGGGGGGGCGGTGCATCAATAGTCGTCATAATTATAACGAAGGGATTTATTTGGGTTATTATAATGGAAATTCAGATGGGCAATGGATTTATTGTTACCAAAATGGCACAGTAAGCAATGGTAGTGGGGCCCATTCTATTAATAACTATAGAAGTAATTTAAGCTATACTTATGTAACACATAATGGTGGAAGTAACGGTATAGGTTTTAGGGAAAACAGTTTAAATAATGATTCAGGATGGTGTATATCATCTTTGATGGTAGAATCTAGGGTTATGAAACATGGGAGTTACATATATTTTTTAGCAACACGAGGCTTAAATCCTAGGATTGCACGATGGAATGGAAGTAGTTGGTATAGCCCTACCATATATAACGTTTTTTCTAATGGGAATAATCAAGAAAAAACAGCTTATCATTTTGATTTTTTTGTGACGGGTTCTGATCAAGTTGCTATATTAGGTTTTATGTGTGGGAATGCCTTAGGTTGGGAAACTGGTAAAGATATGAATTGGAGTACTAACAAGGCTTGTTTAGCTATTTTATCGGGAACGATAGGATCGAATAATTTTTCAGCAGATCCACAAAATGTGCTTTACGTAACCAATGTGGATTGGTCTTCTATTGTATCAAGCGAGGGGAATCCTTCAACATCGTTATATACGCTTTATAAATGCACTCACAAGATGGTTACTTATTCTTATGATGGAAGTAAGTACCTTATTTATGCTTATTGTTATCCAGGAAAAACGAAACAGTGTATTTTGGGTTATGCACAATATGAGTTTGATAGTAATGGGAAATTTAGGCTTTTGATGAAGCGAGAATTCTGTGATAAGAGTGGAAGTAGTTTTTATCCATTAAATGATTGTGCTCGTATTATTGATATGACTTATCGAGATAGTGAATTGTGGATAACATGGGTTACTGCTGATGAGTGTTCTGTAAAATATTTCCATATACGTCCGTCTTCTTTTATAGGCCTTTAATTTTATAACATGAATAAAAGCGTTTGACACATTTGTAAAAAACTTTTGAATAGAAAGTGAGATGGATCAACAGGAAAATATTGTAATTGTTGGGAGTGGATGCGCTGGCTTAACAGCTTCTATTTACGCAGCTAGGGCGCAATTAAAACCGATTGTTGTTACTGGTGAATTACCAGGTGGGTTATTAACCCAGACAACGGAAGTTGAAAATTTTCCGGGATTTCCTGAGGGGATCCAAGGGTTTGATTTGATGGAACGTTTGCGTAAGCAAGCTGAAAGATTTCAGGTCCGTTTTGTGCCCGGTTCTGTTTTGAAAATATCTTTTAATGGAAATATAAAGCAGGTTCATTTGTCGGATGGAACTATTTTATCGACAAAAGCTGTTATTGTTGCTACTGGATCACATCCTAACACGTTAGGACTTCCAAATGAAAAAGAATTGCTTGGTGGTAAGGGGCTGAGTGTTTGTGCTACTTGTGATGGCTTTTTTTATCGCAATGAAATTGTTTGTGTGGTTGGAGGTGGTGATTCTGCTTGTGAGGAAGCTTTATATTTGAGTAAATTGTGTAAAAAGGTTTATTTAATACACCGTAGAGACGTTTTAAGAGCTTCAAAGATTATGGCCGATCGTGTTCAAAGTGATGAAAAAATAGAGGTTGTATGGAACAGTTTGCCTGAAAATTTTGAGCTTGATGAGCAGGGATTTATAAAATCTTTTATTGTAAAAAATATTGCAGATGGAACGATTCGTACGCTCGTTTGCAAAGGCGTTTTTTTGGCAATTGGTTGGCACCCCAATACGCAGAATTTTAAAGAGGTTATTCCTTTGGATGAAAAAGGTTATATAAAGATTACTAAACATTCTGTTTGTACACCTATTGAAGGTATTTTTGCTGCGGGTGATTGTGTAGATGGTTTATATCGCCAGGCTTGTGTGGCTGCAGGGATGGGAGCACAAGCGGCATTAGAGGCTGAATCTTGGTTAGAAAATAATGAACAATAAATGTCAGTTTTGCGATAATGAGGCTTGTTTAAAAATCGTCAACATCGATGTTAATGGTTGTATACAAGAAGCTTATTTGTGTAAAAAACATGTAGAGGAAAGATGTGATCACACACAAGGAGCTTATCAGCTTTTGGAGGCTATCCCTTCGAGGAGTTGTGGAATTGCATTATCTAAATGTATTTGCCCTCATTGTGGTTGCTCAAAAGAGTGGGTCGAAAAAACTAAGCGTTTTGGGTGTCCGCGGTGTTATCGAGTTTTTGATACTTTAACTGTCAGTTGGATGCGTTATTTTAAAAGTAGTTCGGTTCATTTGGGAAAAATTCCTAAGCATATGAAGGTTTCTAAGGAACAACTGAGTATAGCTTATGCGCCGAGGCTGCATTTTTTTGAAGCAAAGATGCAAGCGTTTGTAAAAGCTGAAGATTACGAGAAAGCGCATACTTATCGAAAAATTATTAAAAAAATTTTAAAGGAAAAGAAAAATGCATCAATTAACGTTTAGTGCACAAAGTAATCGTATTTTAGGACATATGTCCCAGGAACAACAGATGCAATTGATTGAATTTCTTGGCAGTTTTGATTTGGAAAAATCTTCCGATTATGGAAAAATTGTTAGAAATTCAAAGATTTATTATCGATTACGGTGGGATGAGTTTAGGATATATTTGGAAGCATTAGAAGAAGGAGCATTTGTTATTCATTATTTACTACCTAAACATACATGGAATGATTTTCTTTTTCGAACAAATTTGCCTTTCAATGAAGAGATGGTTGAAAAAGATAGCCGATTTTGGCAATATTTAGAAAATTTGAAAAAATAGTATATGCAAGAAAAAAATACAGAGACGCCTTTGGCGAAAATTTACCTACTTCCTAATGCTTTTACGGCTGGAAATTTGTTTTTTGGTTTTTTATGCATTATTCGATGCATACAAGCAAAATATTGTGTTGAAGCAGAAGCGGTTTTGGATTATTATAATCAAGCAGTTTGGTGCGTTTTTGGTTCATTTATTTGTGATGGTTTGGATGGGCGTTTGGCTCGTTTGGGAGGACGAGAATCTTTGTTTGGGAAAGAGTTCGATTCGATTGCTGATGTAGTTTCATTTGGTCTTGCTCCTGCTATGATGGTATTCTTTTTAATTCTTTCTCCTACGAATAATTACCCATTCTTTAGAAAAATTGGCTGGATTATTGGTTTTATTTATTTACTATGTGGAGCAGTCCGTTTGGCTCGTTTTAATGTGATTACGCATCCACTTTTGCCTGAAGATCAAAAGCTTTCCCCTAAGGATGCAACTTGTTTTATTGGATTACCTATTCCTGCAGGGGCAGGTGTAATTGCTTCATTAGTATTGCTTATCAATCGGTTTGATTTGAAAGCCTGGTCTTTAATTTTACCTGGATTAATGTTGTTGGTTGCTTGGTTAATGGTTAGTAATGTACGTTATCCAAGTTTTAAACATATTGATTGGACCACTGAAACAAAATGCCGTGCGTTTGTATTGATCGTTAGCGTAGCTGTTATTATTTTTACGTTTGAATCTTTATCGTTTGTTATTTTGTCGTTGTGGTATGTTTTTTATGGTCTTGTTAGACACATAAAGCTTCATTTAAAGCAGGCTAAGCAGAAAAATTGATAGAAAAAATAAGATCTTGGTGGCGTAAATTTTTTAATGCAAATGTACGTCGTGGCCGTAAAGGGGAGATTGAAGCTAGGCGTTTTTTAAAAAAAAGCGGCTACAAGATTTTAGCAAAAAATTGGACATCAGGTCGATACGAGTTGGATATCGTAGCTGTAAAAGATGGTTGCCTTGTTTTTGTTGAAGTAAGAGGGCGCTCACAAAATAGTTTACAAAATGGGTACTATTCAGTGTCTCATAAGAAGAAAGATGCCCTAAAAAAAGCAATAAAAGCTTTTTTTAAGCATTATCGGAACATAATGACATATCGGTTTGATATTATCTCTATCGATTGGGATAACGATAAGATTGTAGCTATAAATCACTATGAAAACGTTTCTTTGAGATAGTTAATCATCAAGAGTTTCAGAACATTTAATTAAGAATTTAAAGATTTTGTAAATCGTAGGTTGATCGCAATGTTCATCTTCTATCTTTAGGAAAAAACCGATATTATTGTCAGATTTGGCAATAGCTTGAATAGGGAATGGGTACGATATCTGATTATTGCACATAGCTAATGCTTTTGTATATAAAAGATAGGGTAGCGGAGAGAGTTCATAAGTTTTTAATATGAAGAAAAAAATCTCCTTTTGACTTTTCTCGATATAAATAGTTCGATTATTTTCTAACTCAAATTTTATACAACCTTGATCGTTAAGGTGAAGGTTTTGTAGGCCAATAGAGTTTCCAAATTCTTTAAGTTCTAAATCGATAATCATATTAGTTGTTTTCTGCTAAAATTTTTGCATCTAAAATTTCCTGTATTGTCGTTAAAAATTTTGTTCGTGTATCTAAGCTTGGGAAGACAGAATCAGGATATTTCCTCAGTATTATGGATAGCTGAGTTAGAAAAAATATTTGCTCCTCTTCTTTTTTTAAATTAAGATGTTCCATAATCTGTTGTAATTGATTTTCATCAATATATTCTCGAAAAATATTTTGCATAAGTGTTTTTGTTAAAAAATAAGCAAATTCTTGTGTTTGATATTCTGTTATCATGACTGAAATGTTGTATATGTTTTTTGTAGCATTTGTGTGTTTAATTCTTGAATTGTTCCTAATTTTTCTGCGCTTCGGCAAGCATTTATGATTGCACTAGCAATTTGAGGATCTGGACAACTTTTTAACTCATGCTTTAAACTGGTCATTACGATAAAAAGGTTATCTTTGAAATGGGCGATAGCATTTTTATTGGATAATGTGCTTCCACTGAGATGTTCAATGAAGCCTTCAGTTAAACAATTGAATGTTTGAATGACATCACCTTTTAAGGGTAAAATTTTATCCAAAAGTAATGTATTAAAATCTTTAGGAGGAAGCTTTATGTCATGGGTAAAATGAGCTGTTGTTTCACGAATAAGTGGAGCTAATACGTAGCTATCAGAAATTCTGTTTCCGTGCATAGCCATAAGCTTTGTTTGGGTTTCAGAAATATTATCAAGACTTTCTTCTAATGTTTTAATTTGTTGATGTAATAGGTTATAATCATCTTTATATTCTTGCGAGTCTTTTGATTGTCGATGTAAACTCTCTTCAAGTTCTTTTAAATTAGATAATTTTCTTTCAAAGACATCCTTAGTTATTTGAAGTGCATTGTGTTGTTCAGCGACGTCATCGAATATTTTGAGTGATTCGCTGATCGTAGCTTTGTTGCAATTCTTTTGCATAATGGCTTTTTCTAAAGTTTCGAAATAATTTTGATATTTATTTTCACTTCCTAAAAATAAAGCATTTGATCTCTCTTGGATGGTGTTTTTTAAGTCATTTGATGAATGATTATTGATCAATTGAAGCCGAGCTTCTGTTTGTCTTGAAAGGCGTTTGCTCCTTTGATCGCGTTCTTGAGATTTTTGGACATCTTTAGAGGCTTGAATATGGTTTATACGAATATCTTTCTCCTTTTGTTTTTTTACAGCCTTTTTTTGATTTTTTTCAGCTTGGAAACTAGACATGCATTCATCGTCTTTTGTGCTAGCGTCGACATCGTTATTGGCGACTATTTGTTGATTATCAAGTTGTCCAACTTGTTTATCTGAGGAAACATTTTTTGCTTCCCCAAATTCTTGATTTATATTTGTAGCTTGTGTCTGAAAACTAATAGATGCTTCTACCATAAGTACACTTTATAGAAGCATTTTTCATGCCATTATTGTAATTATGGATTGTTTATATTTTATAAACTTTTTGTGGATGCTCGTTGAAATAACGCATAAGTGTTAAACGATGTATTTTTGCATTATGGCGAACATCAACAGGAAATTTATAATAAATAGCAAAATGTTGAATTGTTTTTGTTGTTTCAGTTGTATTAGCTAAGGTTCGAAGTTGTTGTAACAATTGTATTTTGCCAGTGTGCGATAATTTCATTTTTGGTTCAATAATAATGGCTGGGATTTTTTTATCTTTAACATTATAAGCAATAAGTGCAGATCGAAAGACAGATTCATGGGCATTAAAGACTGCTTCACAACAATCGGTGTAAAAAATCCTGTTTTCACAAACAACGCGTTCTGCTTTTCGGCCACAGAACCACAAGCGACCTTGTGTATCTTTATATCCGAGATCGCCCATACGATGCCAGATTTCACCTTGGTGGTTTATTTTAGCTTTGGCTGTTGCGGATAAATCATTTAAATAGCGTTTACTAATATAAGGAGCACAAACAACAATTTCACCAATTTCTCCCAGGGGGAGTTCTTTGGGTAGTTCATTTAAGACCTCATCTTTTATTGGAATAATCCTAATTTTTACTCCATCGATGGGATGCCCAACGCAAGTTCCTTTACCTTGCAAAGTAAGTTTATAAGTTTCATTTAAAACTTCTTTAGCGGAAATGTATGCAATAGGAAGAGCTTCGGTTGCTCCATAAGGGGTAAAGGCTGTTCCATTAGGTATAATGGCTTGTATACGTTTTAAGAGTAGGGGATGAACTGGGGCACCTGCTAAAAAGACACGTTTGATGGTGGGTAGTGTATAATCGTTTTGTTCACAATAATCTACGAGCTTTGTCCATAACCGAGGGGAGCCAAAACTATTGGTAACAAAGTTTGTTTGAATAGCTTCTATGATTTTTTTAGGATCCAGTTGACTTGGCTTAGCGGGATTCATTTCTGGAACAATTGTTGTCATTCCTAATGCTGGATTATATAAAGAGAATACAGGTAATAATGGAATATCAATTTCTCCTGATTCAATGTGAAACGTTGATTTTAATGCCTCAATTTGTTTGTTGAATTCTTGGTAGGTATAAACAGCCCCTTTAGGATATCCGGTGGATCCGGATGTGAATAAAACAGCAGCTGTATCGTTATTACGATCTTCTTTGGGTAAAAAACAGGTAAAATTTTCTTTTAAAACCTTTTGTTTTAATTTTTTGGAAAGAATGATAGCTTTTTTAAATTTTACAAATGGTTTTAATAAATAATATAATAGATGAGTTTTAGAACAGCCTAAAAATAAGTCTGGTTGTGTTTTTTTAGTACAATTAAAAAAATTTTTTAGACCCATTCCTGGATCAATAACGACAGGAATAGCTCCCAAACGCAACATAGCAAACACGCTTATAAGTAAATCTTCTCCAGGAGGAAGCATCAACAGAATTTTTTTACCTTTGGAAAAACCTTCACTTAGGAAATAGGTTGCCCACACATCAACTTCATGATCCATCTGCTGGAATGTTTTTTGTTGATAAGTTAATGTTCTCCATAAATTACGATGAGGTATAGCTAAACCCAATATATTTGGCTTTTCTTTGGCAACATTTTTTAATGCTTCGATAACATTCATAACTTAAATATTGAAGGATAAGTTTCCCCAAGCGGTTTTTAATGTGTTAACATCTTTAATGCCGCCGGTTGCAAAATCAGGTTTGCCTCCTCCATTTGCCCCTAAAGGTTTTAAAAATGTTTGAATAAGTTTATTTGCTGAAACTCCTGCGTTAATCGCTTTTTCAGAACAAGCAACGATAACAATTCCTTTACGATCAAATTCACTTGCTAAAAACAGAACATCAACTTTATTTTGATTAAAATAGGATTTGCTTAAACTACGTAATGTGTTTGCATCTGCAGATTGTATTTGCAGTTGAACCCAATTTAGGGTGTTGATTGTTTCTTGTTTTAATGCAGAATTTCCTGTGTTTTTTTCTAACAACTGCCGATAAAGATTATCACTATGTTTCTTTTGTTCTAATAAACGCTGATATTTTTCAAAAATTTTATTTCCAGAACATTCAAATTCTTTTTCAAGGTCTTTGTATTGTTGTTCCAGTACTTTCTGATAGGTATATGCAGCTGTTCCTGTGACAGCTTCTAAGCGGCGAATCCCAGATGCTACCGAAGATTCTTGTAACAGTTTTATTTGTCCGAGTTCACCTAAGGCAGTAACGTGAGTGCCGCCACATAATTCTATGGAATAATCTCCTATGTGAACGACACGAACACGATCTCCATATTTATCTTCGAAAAATGCTAAGCAATCTTTTGGTTTTTTATCAAAATCAGCTTCATCTGTGAATATGTTCGAATTGTCCAGAATCTTTTCGTTACAAATCTTTTCAATCTTTTCGAGTTGTTCTTGGCTTAATTTTTCAAAATGTGAAAAGTCAAAACGTAAACAATGATCAGTAACATAAGAACCAGCTTGGTGGACATGTTCGCCAACAACCTTTCTTAAGGCCCAATGCAACAAGTGGGTTGCGGTATGATGCCGAGAGATGCTTTTTCGACGTTCAATATCTACCACCATTTTTGCAGATGTTTGAATATAGGATGTGAGATCTTCATCTGTCACGGCTTCGTGTAATAGAGTTTGTTGTTGCCAAGTGGTATTGGTTATGCGAATTTGCTTTCCATCGTTCAGCATTATGTACCCAGTATCTCCGATTTGGCCACCTTTCTCTCCATAAAAAGGAGAAGATTCTGTAATGATGTAATTTTTCCCGTTTTGTGAAATAATTTCAAGAATTTTTGTTGGCCAGTTTACCAAATTTTCTTTTTGGTAGCCTATAAATTTTGTGGCAGGTTTAGATGTATCTGAAAGTTGAATAACAGACTTTTTTTGTGCTAATTTAGAACGTTCTTTTTGTAACTCCATGGCTTGCTGAAAACCATCTAAATCTACCTGGATGTTGCGTTCTTTGGCAATTAGTTGTGTTAGGTCGATTGGGAAACCATATGTATCATACAATAAAAATGCTTTATCGCCCGACAAAATATTCGGATTTTCTTGAGCCCAACGTTCGAATAGACGTAAACCTCTCGAAAGTGTAGCTTGAAACGCTTCTTCTTCTTTTTGCAATACCTTTTTTATAGTTTTAGCATTTTGATGCAATTCAGGAAAAACGCTTCCCATTTGATCTATAACGACTTTTGATAATTCAGCAAAAAAACCATTTTCTAATTTTAGTTTTTGTCCGAATAATATTGCGCGACGAATGATGCGTCTAAGTACGTAATTTCTACCCTCATTTCCCGGAAGAATTCCATCGGCTATCGCAAACGATAAGGTGCGAATATGATCGGCAATAATGCGAAAGGCACAATCGGCCATAATATCTTCAGAAATCTCTTCATTTGGAAGAGCAACTTGGCCTTGATATGTGTGCCCAGATTTTTGCTGTAACCAGTTAAAAATGGAAGAAAATAGATCGCTATCGTAATTAGATGGAATTTTTGAAAAATCTGTAAAATTTTTTGTAGTCGCAAAAATTCCAGCAACTCGTTCGAAGCCCATACCTGTGTCAACGAATTTGTCTTTTAATAATTCAAATTTACCATTAGGCAAAGCATTATATTGCATAAAAACCAAATTCCAGATCTCGATGCAACGTACATCTCCTTTATTAACTAAACACCCTTGTGTATCACCATTAGGTGTTAAATCAATATGTATTTCAGAGCAAGGTCCACAAGGGCCAGTATCACCCATCATCCAGAAATTATCTTTTTTATTTCCTGTAACAATATGAATATTAGGGTCTAAGCCTTCAGCAGTAAAAATTTCTTTCCAAAAATTGTAAGCTTCTTGGTCAAACTCAGCTGGGTCCCCCGATTGGGGTTGGTAAATAGTTGCATAAAGTCTTTCTTTAGGGAATTCCCAAACTTTTGTTAAAAGTTCCCAAGCCCATTGAATAGCTTCTTTTTTGAAGAAATTACCAAAAGACCAATTTCCTAGCATTTCAAAAAATGTATGATGATAAGTGTCGAAACCAACTTCTTCTAAATCGTTATGCTTACCTCCTGCGCGAATGCATTTCTGTGTATCAGCTACACGGAAATATTTAGGCTTTCGTTCTCCTAAAAAATAAGGAACAAATGGGTTCATGCCTGCGTTGGTGAAGAGTAGGTTAGGTGCCTCAGGTAATAGGGAGCATGAAGAAACAATGTGGTGTTCTTTACTTTTAAAAAAATCTAAAAAACTTTGCCTAATTTCGACGGATTTCATAAGAATATTGTTGTCACATATATAGATAATAATCAATATTTTAATACAGTTTTTTATTGTATTTTGTAAAAATATTGATGCTATAAATTAGCATGAAATTAGTGCTAATACTTATTGCAAGTATTTGTTTAAATGTAAGAACTTATGGTATGTTTTCGATTTCAGGAAATGATGTTTTACCTGAAAAGGTTAGTAAAGAAAGATCAGAAGATTTAATGAGTTTACTGAAAATTTTATATTTTTCTTTAGAGGAAATTTACCTACCTTTAGCAAATATGGCTCAAGGATTTTATTCAAAAGGATCTTGTTCTTGTGGTGAGGCAATAGCTATAAATAATTTAAAATTAAAAATAGCAAAGGATGATTTAGGAAATTGTTCGAATTTTCTTTATTTTGAGGCGTTAAAAGCTACGAGTTTATTAGCTTTGCAAGATATTTCTGATTCTGTAGAAGAATCAATTTATGTTTTGCAAAAAAATGCTAATATTGATATAAATTTAAAAGAAAATATAGATAAAATACTTCAATTAACGAAGAATTTAAGGGAAATGGTTGGGGGAATGAAAAATATTTATAAGGATTTTTATATTTATAGCTACTTGTTGCCCTTTAATAATGTAGCTGCCTCTTCGGAAGGGGTTGAAGTTTTTGCGCATGATACTGGGAATGTCCCGTTGTCTCAAAATATTATTGTAAAGAATCCTATAAATGCTTTAAGAGGAGATGGAAGTGCAGATGTTTTTTGTTGGCCAGCAAATGTTAATATTAATTTTCCACTTCCAGTTTTAACGGCACAGCAAGTAGCTCGTATGGCAATTGATCGTTTTGTGATAGGGATTACTGATGGTCACGTGGATTTTGATAATTTTCGAAACCTCTTGCAGATTGGAAATGCGACTATTGGTGAAGTTATTACAAATTATGTTCATCAGGTGTTAAATGATAGAAGTTATAATACGGAGGCTGCACGATTTTTATTTACGTTAAAAAATGGTAATTTCCCTGCTGGGATATTGGGAAACCGACTCAATCCGAATTATGGAATTGGGGTTGTTTTGCACTTAAATAAGCGTGTTAGTAAAAATATTGAAGAAATACATTGGAATAGTTTGCCTTTAATTCCTGTTAATAGAGACATAGTTCAAATCGTAAACAATGCTATTGGGCCATTGATGTTTGCACCATTTGTTTACAATACAATAAAAAGGAATATAAATGAGCTTTGGTGGCAAGTGGGCTTACAGTATCCTAACTCTGCAACGATAATACATTTTAAAAATACTTCTCAAAATTAATAAAAGTTTAGTAAAGATATGTTGAAAAAAGCTTTGCAGTTTTTGTTTACATCCCTTTTTATAAATAAACATTAACCTTTAAAGTTTCAGAAGATGGATTGGCAATATAAGCAAGCGTACGATATTTGTGTGATTGGTAGTGGTTTGTCGGGTTTGACCGCAGCGAATGGTTTAGCTAAAATGGGGCATTCGGTGTTATTGTTAGAACAACACTTTCAATGTGGTGGATTGGCTGCTTATTTTAAACGTCCTGGAGGATACACGTTTGATGTTTCTTTGCATGGATTCCCGGTAGGAATGAAGAAGTCGTGCCGTCGTTATTGGAATGCAGATATTGCTAACTCAATCGTTCAATTGCCACACATTCGATTTGTTAACCCACAATTTAATTTTGAAACAACATTTGATCGTGTTGACTTTACAAATAAATTAATTAACTTATTTAAAATACCGGCAGAAACGGTTGAGAAATTTTTTAATCATCTTCGTGCTATGAATTTTTACGATGATGATCAACGTACAACAGGTGAATTATTTGAAGAATTTTTTCCAAATCGTCCAGATGTTCATCGTTTGTTAATGGAACCAATTACTTATGCGAATGGTTCAACGTTAGATGATCCTGCGATTACTTATGGAATTGTTTTCTCCAATTTTATGAGTAAGGGGGTTTATACTTTTAAAGGAGGAACAGATAAATTGATTCGGTCGATGGTGGCTGAGCTGCAAAAGAATGGTGTTGATATTGCCAAACGTGCGCAAGTAGAAAAGATTTTTACACAAAAGAAAGCTGGGAAAACAACAGTTTGTGGTTTGCAGGTTAATGGGGTTACGGTAGAATGCAAAGCCATTGTTTCGAATGCTAATTTAAAGACAACCATTCTAAAGTGGATCGATATAGCTGATTTGGATGAAAATTTTCGAAAGGAAACGGAGGCTGTTCGTTTAAATAATAGTTCATGTCAAGTGTATATGGGCTTGAAAGAAGGAGAGAGTTTTCCGGAGATTGGTGATTTGATTTTTACATCGGAAGCGAAGGATTTTTCGAGTGCTGAGTTAAAATGTTTTGATACCAAAAGTCGTACATTTTCAATTTATTATCCAAGCATTCGTCCGGAAAGTAAAACACCTCGTTATACGATCGTTGCTTCTACAAACGCCTTATGGAAGGATTGGGAAAATTTGTCAGATGAGGAATATAAGGTGGCGAAAGAAAATTTGATGCAAACGACACTTCGTTCTTTAGATCATTTTATTCCTAATATCGCTAATAAGTTGGGCTGGATTGAGGTAGCTACACCTAAAACTTTTAATCGTTATACACAACATTTGGAAGGTGCTTCGTTTGGTACAAAATTTGAAGGTTTAAAAGTTTCTATGGATTTGCCCAATCAAGTAGCGGGGTTGTATCATTCAGGATCAGTAGGTATCATTATGTCCGGGTGGTTAGGTACCATCAATTATGGAATTATTACAGCAGATAAGGTGGATAAATATCTGAGAACATTATAGGTTTTTGTATAAAATATATCGTAAGAAATAAAAGATCATACATAAGATAATTGTATGTGCTTGTGTATCTTTATTGTGTTTTTTGTTGACAAAGTTAGAAAAACAATAAATAATAACCATTATTATGGGAAATAAGGTTATGGTGTTGTTGCTGATGTTTTCAGTCGTTAAGGAATGCTTTGCATGTTGGATTTTGGATCCTACTTATGATTTTGCTTTTAAAGCATTATTTGGGGAAGGAGGGCCAGCGACGACTGTAGATGGACAAATAGTTACAGCCAAGCAAAGATTAATTTCATTTTTAAATAGTTTATTGGAAAATGAGCCTTTTAGCATATGTGTAAAGGATTTAAGTTACTTAAATACAGATACTCTAAATACTCTAGGAGATCGGTTGATATTTGATATAAGATGTAAATGTTCAAAAAAAGTAAAAGGAGTATGGGTTGATTATAATATAGATGTAGAAATGCAAAAAGGTTCTCAAGATGTTTATTTTTCTCGTATAACAAATTATTCATCTCGATTGTTGGATATTAGTCAAAAACAAACATCTAAAAGTCGCCAAAAGGTAATTGTAATTTCGATTCTGAATTGTATTTTGAATAATTGTGATAATGATGTTGCATTTTTGGTAGGGCCCTTTAAAAAAACACTTTATGGAGTGGATGAAACAGTAAATACATATACACTTGTGGATGATACGATTCTTCATTTGGGAGTGCAATTACCTTTGTTTATGAATAAAATATCTACAAATACGGGTGGTATTTATAGCAATAAATGGTTGCCTTTTTTAGGAAGTCGTCTTTTAGCAGAGAAAAATGGATCAATAAAGCATGGACGATATGAGAGTGATTATGCTTCCAAGGTTGAATCTAGGGAACTTAAAAGTGCTGTTAATTTAATGCAAAATTATGCTAAAAACGCAACTCCAGAACAAGAAGAAATGATTTTAAGGGCAGATATGGCAGTAAACTTATTAGCTGAAAAGGATGAGGCTTTGGCTGAAAAGGACAGGAAGCTATTGAAAAATACGTTGTTACAAGATATAAGAAAATACAATGAAGCAACAAAGCCAAAGCCAGTACTAGAGAGAAAAAAATACCAATTTGCTAGAAATTTGAAGGGAATAAAAATAGAAGATCTTAAAAAAATGCTAAGTGGTAAACAGCTTAATTCTGTTAAGGCTATAAATTATTTTCAAGAAATGGAATGTCAAAATGAAGCCTTTGAAGGAGGAAAGGCAGATGGGATTCAGTATGATGATAAAAGTATGGAGGAAGAAGATTTATAGTTAGTAAGTGGTTTGTTAACTTTTTATTTGTATTATAAAAACTCACAGTTATGTTTGTGGGTTTTTTAGTATTTTTCAGACTTGTGATATTTTGTAAAAATGTTACCTTTTTTTTGTGAAATTTAAAGAAGTTATACAGTTTTTAGAAAAACGGGGTGAACCTAAGTTTCGTATTAAGCAATGGAAACAGGCATTTTTTAAAGAAAAATGTTTGAATATAGAAGATTTAACAACATTTTCAGCGGATTTGCGAGAGGATTTAAGTGAGCGGTTTGGTTCAAATTTACATGCGCTTAAACCTTTAACGATCTTAGAAGATGAACAAGCGAAGAAGTATTTGTTTCAGCTGGAAGATGGTGAACGTGTAGAAAGCGTTTATATGAAATTTCATGAAGGCATTAGGTCTTTATGTATTTCTACACAGGTTGGCTGTCCATGTGCTTGTGCTTTTTGTGCTACAGGTGGGATAGGTTTTAAACGAAATCTTACATTGGATGAGATTTTAGGGCAGGTTTTATATGTGGCTAAGACGACGGAAGGAATCGACCGTATTACCGTTATGGGGATGGGAGAGGCTTTTTTAAATCCTAATATTTTTGACGCATTAGATTGTTTAATTGCCCCAGATATGTTTGGGCTAAGTCCGCATCGAATAAGTGTTTCAACGGTGGGATGTGTTCCTGGAATTCGTGAATTAACAAAACGTTGCCCTCAAATTACACTTACTTTTTCGTTGCATTTCCCAGAGCAATCTCTCCGCGAGCAATGGATGCCAAGTGCTAAGAAATACCATTTCCCTGAAATATTTGAGGCTTTAGATGAGCATGTAAAAGCGATCAATAAAAAAGTTTATTTGGCATATATTGTTATCGATGGTATTAATAATCGTTCTGAAGATTTACAACATTTGGTACAGTTATTTAAAAATCGTGGGTCTTTGGCTTACTTATATCACGTAAATTTGATACCTTTTCATCCTATTCCAAGTTTAGATTTGCAAGAAACTCAACGTAATGCTGCTGTTCAACTTCAGAAGCAATTGGAAAAGTATGGCATTGAAGCGACTGTTCGACAGTCTTTTGGTAAATCTATCAAAGGAGCTTGTGGTCAATTAGCGGCTGGATATAAAAATAGACTTGACAGGCAGTGTGATTTGTGATAAAAGTTACGAAAATAGGTAATAAAGAAAAAGGAGAGAAGAGGATGAAAAAGTTAAGATGGATAATATTGAGTTTGCTAGGAATAATAAATGTAGAAGGTAAGAGTTGGATATTTAAGAGTGAAGAGAAAGCAAGGGAAGCATTTCCGGATAGTAATATTATAAGCAGAGAGATAGTAGATCCGAGTTATGATCAGACTTTTAAGATGGTTATGTCAATACAGCAATACTTAATAAGTTTTTTAAACGGTATTTATTTTCCAGGAGCCAAAGAAGAAGATATAAAGATACGACGAATAGAGGCATTAGATAAAGAAACAACACAGTTAGGTGAGACTAGTCACAATGGGATAACGTTTTGTGACGTGGCCTGTAAATGCATTTATTATGCAGATCATAGCAGTGAAAATGAAGAAGGAACAAGAAAACGAAGTAGAGATGAGATTGAGGAAGCTTTTGATTTAGAGATGCAAAGAGTCGAGCAGACATTTTTTACAGAAAGGTTGATAGAATACGGTGATAATTTGAGGTGGCGACATAGTATACCGGCAAAAGCATTAGGGTTATTAAATTTTCCAATGAAACAAGCATATGATGATGCATCAGCTTGTTATGCTTGGTGTAAGATAGATCCCAAAACGAACCAACCAGAGCGACTCACAGGGGAAGAGAATATATTGGAAACGAATTCGATAGATTTGAGAAAGTTAACTCAAAATGAAGAAATATATATTAATGGGAAGCAGTTAGATATTGTTGGAATTACGTGGTTGAAACTGTTTGCCATCAAACAGTGGGGAGTCCTGACGTTGAATAAGCGATATAAGATTTATTATCCTGAAGAACAAATCGATAAGAACATTAAGAGTGTGATAGAAAATGTCCTAGCTAATGTAAGTCAAGAGGAATGGGAAAGGATAATACTACAAAAGGAATATGAAGAAGATGCTTTGGATACAGCAAAAAAAGAAGGGATACAAGTGGGTATTGAAGAAGGAATAAAGCAAAATGTAAGGAAAATATATAGTAAAGGAATGCAGGCAGAACAAATAGCAGCAATGCTAGATCTTCCCTTCGATGAAGTACAGCAAATACTAGCAGAGTAGGAGATATTACTATTTTGAAGATTTACATTATGGGGATTTGTGGGACTGCAATGGCACATGTAGCGTTGCTGTTACGGGAAATGGGTCATATCGTTTCTGGAGTGGATGGAAAGTTTTTTGATCCTATTGCAACACTTTTGAAAAAAAGTAATGTGCAAACCTACGAAGGCTATAATGTAGATCGATTAAAGCAATTATCGCTTGATTTGGTGATTGTTGGGAATGCAATTTCACGTGGAAATGTTGAGCTGGAATATTTGCTTCGAAAACGCATAATACCGTTTTATTCATTTCCAGAATTTTTAAGTAATCAGCTTTTCCGAAAGCGAAATATGTGGGTGGTTACAGGCACTCATGGCAAGACAACGACTACTTCTTTACTTGCGTTTTTGTTAAAGACAGTTTGCAAACCAGGTTATTTAATTGGAGGTTTACCTAAGAATTTCACTTGTGGCTGTTCCTTGGGAGATGATATTGCGCCGTTTGTGATAGAAGGCGATGAGTATGATACAGCTTTTTTTGATAAACGAAGTAAGTTTTTTCATTATTGGCCTCGAACGCTTATTATTAATAATTTGGAGTTTGATCATGCAGATATTTTTAGAGATATTCAAGAGGTTCAGAGGTCTTTTTATCAATTAACTCGTTTATTGCCCGACAATGGACATCTTATTTTAAACGGTGATGATGACATGGTTAAAGCTTTATTACCGTGTAATTGGACTTCAGTTCATACGGTGGGTTTCGGGGAAGAAAACGATTGGTGTATCGATAATTTTTTTGAAAATAAAGCCGGAATTTCGTTCGATGTGTGCAATAAAAATAAGACGGTCATTGATCATATTTCAGTACCGTTATTGGGGCGGTTTAACGCGCGTAATATCGCTATGGCTTATGTTGCTTGTTATGTGAATGGGGTTAAGGTAGATGTAAGTTGTTTGAAGATGTTTGGAGGGGTTGCACGTCGTCAAAAAATTGTTAAACAGTTGAATGAGTGTATCATAATGGAAGATTTTGGGCATCACCCAACTGCTATTCATTCGACATTAGAAGCATTGAGGCGGTGTTATCCATTGTATAAAATTGTAGCTTGTTTTGAACCGGCTTGTAATACGAGTGCATCAAGTTATTTTCAAGAAAAATCGATATTTGCTTTTGAAAATTCAGACGAAGTTTGGTTGTTGCCTGCAAAAGATAATTTATATAGCGATCGTTTTGTTCATGAAAATGGATTGTCCAAAATAAATTTATTAGAAGTAAAGCAGCTACTGAATGGATCGATTTGTAATGTTGAGCTTTTATCTAACTACGAAGAGCTATGTCAACGTTTGAATAATTTAGCGACAAAAACGTTGGTATGTTGTTTTTCTAATGGAAGGCTTTCTAGCATATTAGATCAATGGAGTCGTACTTGTTAATTTAAGTTTTAGCGAAAAATTTTTAGTTTTTGATAAAAAGATGGTTTTTTATGTTGAAATAATTAGAAAAGTATTTACCGTATAATTCATTAATAAGAGAATTTTATGCCTAGAGAACACGTAATTATTGAATGTACAGAAGCTCGTAAGGAAGGAAAACCTGCTTCTCGTTATATGACAACACGTAATAAGAAGCTTCAAACTGAAAAAGTTGAAAAGATGAAGTACAATCGTTTCTTGAAGCGTCATACGCTTCATAGAGAAATAAAGGGATAATTTGTTTTTCATATGTTTTTAGGCATCCAAATTTTTGGATGCTTTTTTTGTTGTTTGACAATAGAAAAACTTCTTATGTTAGATAAGTCTTTTAACTTGCTTTGTAATGGTGAATAGGCTATAGTTATCATATGTTATCCCGTTTGCCAATGTTTTTAGATGCTGCTAATTCTTCTTTGCAGATACAGTGGAACAATTATAATCTTTTAGGTAATGATTGGGCTCCGGGAATACAGCTTGTTTTATTGATGACCTTGCTTATGTTAGGCCCATCGATAGTAATGTTAACAACAAGTTTTACACGTATAGTTATCGTACTTAGTTTTGTAAGAAATGCTCTTGGTTTGGGGTCTAATCCATCGAATCCAATTATTATAGGGCTTGCATTTTTTTTGAGTATTTTCTTAATGGCTCCTGTTGGAGAACGTATCTATGAAACAGCGATTGAACCGTATAATTTGCATAAAATTACATCTAAACAAGCGGTTGAAATTGGTGGACGCCATTTAAAATTGTTTATGTTAGGGCAAACACGACCGAAAGATTTAGAGTTTTTTTTAGATTTATCTCGTTTGGAAAAATTCCCTGAAAAGCAAGAAGATTTGTCTTTAACGATTGTCATTCCTGCTTTTATTTTGAGTGAGCTGAGAACGGCTTTTCAAATGGGCTTTATGATATTTCTTCCATTTGTGCTTATTGATTTTATTGTTGCGTCTATTCTAATGGCAATGGGTATGATGATGATGCCTCCAGCCATCCTAGCTCTTCCTTTTAAGATCTTACTTTTTGTACTTGTGGATGGCTGGTCTTTAGTCGTTAAAACGCTAGTGAAAAGCTTCTTTTAGATTTCTTCGGTTTTACGAATTAATTGCAACTCATATGAATGGTTTTCTTCTGTTACATGGTGTTTTATGTTATATGTAACTTTTTGGACCTGGAATTCGCGTTCACATCTTTCATGCATTAAAAATATTAATAGACGAATTGCATTATTTTCATTGAAAAGATTTTCTTTTTTAAGATATTCGATTAGTGCATGTAGGAAGATATCAGTAGTATAAATACTTGTGACTAAGAGAAGAAAATTTTCCCTAAGACGATTGTAAAATTTTTCTCTTATTAAATGATCTTTGCTTGTAAGAGTTGGATTAAAGTCTTCGAAAATACATTGTTCAGGGTTATTAAAGTGTGTGTAGAAAATATAAAAAAGATCTTCTAAACTTTCAGAGAATTCTTGTTTGTTTTTTTCTGATTTAATTTTCAAAAAATTTATAATTTCAGAAATTATATAAGGCCATTGTTCTCGATTTGAGGGAATAGGAAGAATTTTCTCATTTAAGCAGTGTTTAATTTTATTTCCTAGGTCCGTTGTAGGAACATTCCCTGTTAGAATATCAAAGATAGTATCGGTTGTGTACAGGCATTCTTGGTCTGTGTCCGGAGCAGTTGCGTACCAATCAGTATGATATTTTATTAAATTTTTTTCTAAAGCAGTTTGATCGGCAAAAAGGCGTTTAGTAGGATTTTGTCTTTCTGCAAAGATATAGTATTGGGTTGTGTAAAGCTTGTATAGTTTTATAAAAAATTTTTCTGGTGCACTAGCATATTTTATGTACTTACTTTGTATTTCTTCTGGACTGTTCTCTATATTCAATCTAAGCAGACTAAAAGTTTTATAGCAAGGTAAACGGTAGAATATTTCAGCGGTTGATTCAAATATGGTATGTAATTCTTGGTTCATATTTGGAAATTGAATCAAGGCTAATTTACTTATTTCACCAGTTGTAATTTTTTTATCTGAAATTTTATCTAAAATTTTATTTATATTATTAAAAGAATGATATAATTTGAAAAGATTAGTTTTTATTTTTTTGAAAGCATTATTATCTCCTAAAACGAAGCTTAAGTCTTCTAGGATGTAATATGACTCAACAAGTGGTTGAAAGGTCTCAGAAAGATAAGATTTACTTTCATTGAATTCTTTAATTTCAGATTGTATTAGGTTCCAATCTTCATTAAAATCTGCGTTTGTAAATTGTGTGGAGCAAACAAAAACAGAGCACAGCAATAGATTAAATTTATTACTTTTTAACATATATTTCCCTTACGTTTAAGACATGATACTTTTATGTTTTTATTAAATATGTCAAGCAGAAAAATGTATTAATTTGTTTTTCAAAAAATTATACTAAGATGTAAAAATAAGTATTTTTGTCTTGTCTCAATATTCCTGTTGATTTGAAGAGATAAAACTGCTATTATAAAATAGATGAAAATATTAATGGTGAGTCCAGAGTGTTATCCATTTGCTAAGGTTGGTGGTTTAGGGGATGTTGTTGGAGCATTACCGAAAGTTTTAGTGCGACAAGGGCATGATGTTCGTGTTTGTTTGCCTTTGTATGGAAGTATAAAGTTGCCAGAAAATTGTTCTTGTTACGATAATATTGCAATTAAATTAGGAGGGCATGAAAGAATTTGTCGTGTTTGGAAGCATGTTCGTGAGCGGGTTGTTTACTACTTTATAGAATATCAGCAGTATTTTTGTGGTGATGAAATTTATTTTAATAGCATATATAATGGGGAACGTTTTGCATTTTTTAGTAAAGCAGCTTTAGATATGTGCGAAGCTTTTCGTTGGGTTCCGGATGTTATTCATTGTCATGATTGGACAACTGGGCTTGTCCCTGTATTTTTAAATACTGTGATGGAGGGGAGTCCACTGCATAAAGCAGCAACTGTGTTTACAATTCATAATTTGGAACATCAGGGTGTTTTCCCTGCAGATATTTTGGCATACTCAGGAATTCCTTATACTGAATTTCATGCGCAGAGTTTGGAATCATTAGGTTGTGTAAATTTTATGAAAGGAGGGTTGTATCATGCTACCAAGTTAACAACAGTTAGTCCTAATTATGCTAAGGAAATACAGAAGCCTGAATTAGGGTATGGATTGGATAAGGTATTAAGATTTAAGGCGGGTGATTTGATTGGTATTGTGAATGGTATCGATGAAAATTTATGGAATCCACAAACGGATCCTCATATACCTGCTCATTTTTCTGCTGATAATTTATCAGGTAAGAAGATTTGTAAAAAAGCACTTCAAGAAAACTTAGGTTTATTTCCTAAAAACGTACCGCTTATAGGTGTAGTTAGTCGTTTATATCAACAAAAAGGTTTGGATGTATTTATGGATACATTGCCCTTTGTTTTTGAGCATATGGACATTCAGGTAGTGGTGGTAGGAAATGGAGAGTTCCATTGGGAATGGAGATTAAATGAATTGGCTCGTCAATTCCCTGATAAAATGAAAGTTTTTATTGGGTATAATAATGC
>CAKUXH010000003.1 GCA_934700265.1 uncultured Opitutales bacterium | reverse complement strand
CGGTTCATCAGCGTAATTTAAACCATATTTTGAGTTCAGAAGGGCAAGTAACTGTGTTGCCTAATTTGCATATTTTCAACCGTAACATTGAAGCTTCACATGGAACAGCTACTCAGCCTATTCCTAAAGACGTGCTGTTTTATTTGCAGTCGAGAGGGTTAACAAAATTAAAGGCAGAAGAAGTTTATCTGGACAGTTTTTTTAACGAAATCTGTACCTATGAATAGTTGTAAAGAACGTTTATTGGAACAAGTTTGGGATAGTTTACGTAATGTGCAAGATCCTGAAATTTGTTTGGATATTGTTAATCTTGGCCTTGTTTATGATGTGCATTTAGAGGAAAAACGGACAGATGCTTTTAAGGTTATTATTGAAATGACTTTAACATCTCCTACCTGTCCTATGGCACCTTATATTTTTCAAAATATTCACGAATCTATTGAGTTTTTGGATTGCGTAAGCGAAGTAGATATACAGCTTGTTTGGAATCCACCTTGGTCTAAAGATAAAATTTCAGATGAAGGAAAAATGGAATTGGGATTACTGTAAAATATTTTTAAGAGGAAAAGGGAGAATTTCAATTCTCCCTGTTTTGATCTATAAGCCAGATTCTGTACCTTTTAGCCACATTCATTTATCTAACAACTTTAGTTGTTCTCTTGTGAGTGCGACGAACCCGAAGTTGTAAAGCGGGCAACTTAACTTCCTATTTCGTCTTGCACCAGATTGGGTTTATCTTGCCATTAACATCGCTGTTAATGCGGTGAGCTCTTACCTCGCCGTTTCACCCTTACCAATATTGCTTGGCGGTTTATTTTCTGTGACACTAGCCGTCCGAGCTGTATGCTCGTCCCTCATTTTCATGAGGAATCTTGCCCTATGGTGTCCGGACTTTCCTCTCTAATTTTTATTGATTAGAGCGAATGTGCAATCAAAACATTTACATAAAACAGAAACAATTATAAAAAAGCAAATATAATTATGTGTAAATTTAAAGGTTGGTTTTGAAATTGACACGCAAGTAATAAATGTTTTTAACTATATTTATATTGCTTAATTTTATTTTTTAAATTCCCATTAATTATTTGTTTGTATGGAAGAAATTTCACAAGAAAATCAAGAGGTTTTGGTTCCAGAGCAAGCGGTAGCTGAGAAGCCAAGAGTTAGAAGAGGCAGGAAATCAGTTGTTGCTCAAGAGGAATTGGTTCAAAAAGAAGAAATTATTGAAACCAAAAATAATGCTACTCAGGTTATGGAGGGAGAAGGAGAAAAATTATCGGAAGGGAAAAATGTTTCGGTGGCAGTTATTAAAGAAACTTCGGATAATAAATGTAACGAAAATAAGAATAATCATCGACGTACTCAGAATCAGCCAAAAAATAATTTTAAAAATCAGCAAAATAACAATAAGTTTGCTCAACAGCAAAACAATATAAGTGTATGTCCTGCCAATTTGCAACGTTATCGTTGGTGGATGGGACAGTTGTATCAATGGCGTAATATTGGAGATGTAAATTCCCTTAATAATCTTGTTAAAGAGGTTACAGATGATACATTACCAACGTTTTATTTAAATGAATGGTATGAAAAACCATTGCAAAATTTATTGGAAGATATTCCTGAAGAATCACAGCTGGTTTCACTTACACGTCAGGGAATTTTACGAGAAAAGATGCGTGCGTTAAGTGAAACGAAGCATCCTATTTGTGTGGAAGGTGTTATTGCAAGGGTTCCTAATACAGATGAATGGTCAGTTTGTTATGCTTTTGATAATTATCAATTGAGGGAACTTAGTGCTTACTTACCTAAAGCACTTGTTCGGAAATATGGTCTTCGTCCAGGGCAGACAATGCAAGGGCAGCTATTTATTTCTCCAACTTATTCACAATGTCCTTGTGTTATTAAAGTTAACAGTGTTATGGGAAAGACACCGGATGAAATGAGAACAATTGCTCATTTTAAAGAGCTTGTTCCTTATTATCCAACGCAGCGTATTTTATTAGAAACAAAGCCTGAGAAAGGTTGGGATAATAATGCCATGCGTATTGTTGATATTTTAACACCAATAGGCTTTGGCCAGCGTGGATTGATTGTTGCTCCTCCTAGAACTGGAAAGACTGTTTTACTGCAAAATATTGCTAATTCAATTGTACGAAATCAACCTAAGGCTCATCTTATTGTGTTGTTGATAGATGAGCGCCCAGAAGAAGTTACTGATTTTAAGAATTTATTGCCAGGAATTGAGGTTATCAGTTCAACATTTGATGAAGCCCCAGAAAGTCATGTAAAAGCTGCAGAATCAGTTATTGAAAAGGCTAAACGCTTGGTAGAAGTAGGTGAAAACGTCATTATTCTTTTAGATTCCATTACACGATTAGCTCGTGCTTACAATACCATTATCCCGAGTTCAGGCAAAGTTCTTTCTGGAGGCGTTGAAGCAAATGCATTACAAGGACCCAAAGCATTTTTTGGTGCAGCTCGTAATATTGAAAATGGCGGAAGTTTGACAATTTTAGCTACAGCCCTCATTGATACAGGTAGTAAAATGGACGAAGTTATCTTTGAAGAATTCAAAGGAACTGGAAATATGGAAATTCATCTTGATCGTAGTTTAATTGATCGGAGAATTTTTCCTGCTATTAATATAGAAAAGAGTGGTACACGTAAGGAAGAATTGCTTTATCATCCTGATGAGTTGACAAAAATTTATTCATTGCGTCGTGCTATGAAAGGTGTTGTACCCTCAACAGAAGCTATGGAGATGTTGTTAGATCGGATTAAAAAGACGAACAATAATGTAGAATTTCTCATGTCTATTAATTCATAGGAGTAAAATGAATAAAAAATTTTATATTACAACAGCTATTGATTATGTTAATGGGAATCCTCATTTAGGGCATACTTATGAAAAAGTTTTGACCGATGCGATTGCTCGTTATCATCGTTTAAAAGGTGAGGAGGTCCATTTTTTGACAGGTACCGATGAACATGGGCAAAAGATTCAGCAAAAAGCAGAATCTTTAGGATTAGAGCCTCAAACTTTTTGTAATCAAATAAGCGATAAATTTGTAGAATTAGCACGTTTATTGCATTTAACGAATGATGATTTTGTGCGTACGACGCAAGAACGTCATAAGAAGGTTGTTCGTTGGGCTTTACAAAAATTGTATGATCAAGGTCTTATTTATAAAGCTGAATACAAGGGATTTTATAGTGTAAAGGAAGAACGTTTTTTGCAGGAAAAAGATAAAGTCAATGGTGAATGGCCAGCTATATTTGGAGAAGTTAAGGAATTAATCGAGTCGAATTATTTCTTCAAATTAAGTACTTATCAAGATTGGCTAATAGGATTTTTGAATGAGCATAAGAATTTTATTTATCCACAATATCGACAAAAACAAGTACTTGAGTTTTTAAAACAGCCATTAAATGATTTATGCATTTCGAGGCCTGTTGAGCGGCTTAGCTGGGGGATTCCTTTGCCGTTTGATCCGCAATTTGTTACCTATGTTTGGTTTGATGCATTGTTAAATTATGTGTCGGTTGCAGGATTTGGTGAAACTAGCTTTTGTGAGTATTGGCCGGCTGATTTACATGTTATAGGGAAAGATATTTTAGTCCCTTCACATTCGATTTATTGGCCTATTATGTTGAAAGCTTTAGATATTCCAATGCCGAAGCAAATATTAGCTCATGGTTGGTGGCTTGTTTCAGGCGAAAAGATGTCAAAAAGTTTAGGTAATACTTTTGATTTGTTTGAATGGCTGCAATTAAGGGGAGTGGATGCTGTACGTTATTATTTGTTGCGAGAAATGGTTACGGGACAAGATAGCGAATTCTCCTTAGAAGGATTTGAAAATCGTTATAATAATGAACTTGCAAATGATTGGGGTAATCTTATTAGTCGTACATTTAATATGGTACAAAAGTATTGTGATGGGGTTGTTCCAAATACAGATTCAACAAGTGAGTTAGAGAAAAATTGGGAGGAAACTTATCAGTCTGTTTGTGTTGAATTTGAACATTTTCAATTTTCTCAAGGGCTTGAAAAATTATTCAAGTTTATTCGTGAGTTAAATCGTTTCATTGAAAATAAAGCACCTTGGAAATTGGCTAAAAATCAGGATAAAGAAAGCAAGAAAGCTTTAACAGATGCATTGGCTTCCTTGATGGAAGGAATTCGTTTATCTGTACAATTGCTTCAGATAATTATTCCGGAAAGTAGTTCTAAGCTGATGGCGGCTTTAAATCTAAAACACAATGCGAATGATTTTAAATGGAATGCAAATTATTTGTCTGGAACGAAATTATCGGAAAAATTACTTTTGTTCCCTAAAATTATGCCGGAGAAGTAGTTAACAGAGCTGCGTATTATCCGCATCTTTTTTTATTTGGTTTTTGAGAGTATTTAAACGATCTGAATTAATGGTAGCAATAAATTAAGCCTTCGATATACAAATATCTACATTTTTGTTTACGGTATTGCCTATTTCCACTAATAATTGTTGAATGAAGTTTATTTTTAACTTGACAAATACGAAAAAGTACTTTTTATTAACTATGCTATGAGGAAGTTGCTATATTTTTTAATTTGTTGTTTGAATTTTGAATGTGAAATTTTTGCCGGAAATGGTGGAGTGTGGGAAAGCATCGAGGCGTTAGCTTCAAAAAAAGAAATTAGCATTTTTACCCATGATTATAACATCAAAATGGTTCAAGCTATATCTGAAGAAAGGGAGAAAGGGCAGAAATTAGATTTAACTCTTTCAATGCTTTTATATATGGGAGATGTTGCTTATTTAAATGGCGATAAAATGTGCATAGGAACTATATGGAAATATTTAAATACGATTATAATACAAAAAAAGGAAAAGGGTACTTGGAACTCTAGAAAAATAATACGTTTTTTAAGTAAATATTTGCCCAAAAAAATTCTAATAAGTGGAAAATTGAGCTTACAAACTTTTAATTCTAAGCCTGGAAGAATCTTTTTAATAATGAAATTGTTAAAACAAGAAGCAGACTATTTAGATGAGGTAAAAGATGGTGAATTAATAAAAAGAATTTTTTCATTATGCTCAAACCTCTCAAAACAAGCTAAAGATTATGCGACTCATTAAAAAAATAATACGTTTTTTAATTTTAAATTTCTATTTTGGTGTTTGTTGGGGAAGTCAGCCTGCAAGTGATTTTTCTGCAAGTGGCTCTCAAGATGTAGATCTTGAAATAGTTGATCTACAAAAAGGTTTATCTAGATGTTTAAAAGGTGTCAAAGAAAGCAAAGATTTGAATATCTTTGTACTTAATGTTGGGCAAGGAAATTTTGTTATTTTACGATATAATGAAAATTTAGTGGTTATAGATGCTGGGACAATAGCTAGCCCTAGTACTGATATTCCGAAAAACAATTTCAATGAGTATTATGCAAAGCATAGAGATGTTTTAGATGCAATAATTGAAGAAGCTAAATTGAAAGCAGTAATTATTACCCATCCTGATGCTGATCATTATAATTATATTTCAGGTTTTATTGATTTATTAGAAAAAAGTAAAACTCAAGGTAATTTTAGTGAATGCGTGTTTTTTGTAGCAAAAAATGCTCCAAACAACTACAGTTGTTTAAAGAGTAATGGATTAATTAAAGAAAATATTAAAAATGCAATTGTTATAACAGAAGAAAATTTTGAGAATGAAAGCCTTAAGCTAAAAAAATTATTATTTAATGAAGAAAAAAATAATAATATTTCCTTTTTGAGACCTATTGAACAAGGTAAAGGTTTAGATAATAATGATTTAAGTTTAATCATAAAGGTGGTATTTAATAAAAATCAATCTATTTTATTTACAGGAGATGCTACTGGGAAAACGTTAGAGGCTGTTTGGCAAAATGATAAGGAAGCATTGAATGTCCGTTTTTTGGTGGCCCCTCACCACGGATCTTCTACAGAAGGTAGTTTGCTATGGCCTATATATGTTAATAGTTTAAATCCATACAATTTTGCAGGAGTAATTTATAGTGCTCCATTGGGGAATGGTAAACAAGAAGATGGGGATGAGAAGGAAGATAAACAACAAAAGAGCCTATATGGGCATCCTAATGCGTATATTCAAAGATTAAATTTACAAAATAGGGTTTTTAGTCATTATTCAAAATATCATTATGGCAAAGAAAAAGAAGCGAGATCTAAACGTACAACCAAGCCTATATTTGTTACGGGGTGTGTAGCCCACTTGTATTGGTTGAAATTTTCAAATGATCAAGGAATGTCTATTTTTCACAATAAAGATTTTCATTCTTTAGTATCTGCTCAAGGATGGGTAATGCCACTTCAGAAATTAATTGATGGATTTAAAGAAGAGTCAGGCTCTATTTTTCATTCTGTAGTGGCTCGTTTTTTTCAAAATCCTGAAATTTCAAAATGTAGAAATGCAGATAATGAAAAATTAGGAACTAAATTTAAATTAACGGGAGGTGTTCTTTCTGAAGAGACATTAAAGTTGTTCAAATTTTATATTAAGTCTGATGCTAAAGAAAGTGATTTAGAACAATGGTGGGAGAAGCATGTAAGTCCTACATCGCGCAAACATTCTTTACCTTATACGGAAGTTTCAGAAGATCTTTAATTTAGTTTGGTAGTTTTGATAATCTTTATTCATTGATGTTATATATAAAAACACAATTTTGATTTTTTTCGATCTAGTAAAATATTTTTTGCAGATAAAAATATGCGATATTTTACTTAATAAAGCGGTTTTACTGAATACCATTTCGATTTTGGAAGCGATTATCACGAAACAGACGCGTTGTTCAAGTTCGATACGTAGCGCTCTAATGAATATAATATGGTGATGAAGGAAGCTTATAGGTACTGTATGATTCTAAAACAAGATTTTCAGGTTATGAATTGTAAGGTTGTAGTTTGTAGGTCCATTGGCTCTATTTGTTAGTTTTTTATTTGTTTTATAATAAAAAAGTTGACCTTTTAAGGAGGGATTTTTTTAATAAAAACATGTGTGAATGTAATTATAATTCTAGCGTTGGAACGTTGGTTGGGAAAAAAGCTCCGGATTTTTCTGCACCAGCAATTTTAAATGGTCAGCAGATTGTGGAAGATTTTTCTTTAAATCAATTTTTAGGTAAAAAATATGTTGTTTTATTTTTTTATCCTAAAGATTTTACATTTGTTTGCCCGACTGAGTTGCATGCATTTCAGAAAGAACTTAAATCTTTTGAAGAACGTAATACACAGGTAATTGCATGTTCAACAGATACGGAAGCGAGCCACTATGGTTGGTTGCAACAGCCTAAAACTCAAGGAGGAATTCAAGGGATTACTTATCCTATTGTAGCAGATATTAATAAGACGATATCAGCGAATTATGGTGTTTTAGCAGGGAATTATTACTATGATGAAAATGGTTATTTACAATCAAATGGTGCTATGGTCGCTTATCGAGGTTTATTTCTTATAGATATGTCTGGCATTGTTCAACATCAGGTTGTAAACAACATGCCATTAGGACGCTCTGTGGAAGAAACTTTGCGTATGATAGATGCCTTGCAACATTTTGAAACGTTTGGTGAAGTTTGTCCTATTAATTGGCATAAAGGAGAAAAAGCAATGAAACCAACACCTGATGGATTGAATCAGTATTTTAATCAATAAAGCCGATTAGAGTACGTTAACGTATGGATTTTTTGCAGCGTCAACAATTTTGTTATGATGTAGACCATGATTTTTCCGTTATTGCTCCAGCAGGAGTGGGAAAGACATTTTCGATTGTTGAGAGAATCTATACGTTAGCAGATAAATTTCCTGAGGAATTAGCTCATTTGCATGTTATTACTTATACAAAAAAAGCAGCAGAGTCCTTGCAAAAGCGTGCTTTAACACGGATAAAGCAACATCCTCGATTTAAGCAGATAGTTTATTTTTTTAATCAAAGTTTTTTTGGTACTATTCATAGCCTTTGTTGGAATCATATTCGTAAGTTTGACGCAAATCATTACGAACTTTTATTGGATGACCTTACTTTGAGAGAACGTTTTTTACTTTCTTGGGGAAAAGAAAATTTTGTAAATAGCTCTTTTAGAAATGTACTACGTTTTATAGATTTAGATGTTTTGTTGAAAGTGATGGATAATGTTTCTCCTTTAAATTGTGAGGTATCTGAGACTACTAGTTATAGTGAATTATACAAGCTTAACTTAATGCCTATTTACAATTATACACCTGAGCCGAGAAATCGAATTGCAATTACTCGAAAACAGAAAGAAATACAAGATTGGCAGACGCAATATAATGCTGAAGGGTTTTTAGTTTTGCCTGAATGTTCAAGTGGGGGTGAAAAATTTAAACAAGTTTTTTATGAGACTTTTGAGCCGTTTTTTGATTGGTTAGGACAAAATGCCTATAATTTTGTAGAAAAATTATCTAAAGATTATTTTGAGTATCGTTTAGCTCAAGGCTATTTGAAACATTCGGATTTAATTGATCATGCAAAGCAACTCTTAAATAGACCGTTTGTTCAAGATTTTTTTAAACAGAATAAAGTTTCTATTATATTGGATGAAGCGCAGGATACGGATATAAATCAGTTTCAATATTTGCAAACTTTATGTTCGTTTAATCCAAAGAGCCATTTTTCTATGGTTGGTGATCCACAGCAGGCTATTTATTCGCGAGCAGATTTACAATATTATTTGGATTTGCATAAAAGATTAGTTGATGATGGGAAGTGCAAGGAGCTTATTTTTTCAAAAACTTTTCGTTGCCCACAGGTGATTGTTAACGTGTTGAATAAAATATTTCCTGGAATATTAAATTCCCAAGTTGATGCAAAGCAGGTTAATTATGTTAGTTTGGTGTCAGCTTCGAAAGTATCCGGAGAATATCAAGAGATAAAACTTAAAGAGTCATCTACGATTGATGATCCTATTAGCTATGAAATAAAATTAATAGCTGAGTTTTTAAAGGAATATTCCTTAAAAAAACAGATAGATTTATCAAAAGTTTGTTTATTATGTCCTCGAAATGATTGGTTAAATGAAATACAAACATATTTGGCAGCGAATGGAGTAACTTTACAACTGTATTCTAACAATGTTACATTTAGAGATAATGTATTTTTTTGCACAATTTTAGCCTTTATACATCTTTTAAATTTTCCAAATGATTCTTTTGAGATTGCAGGAATGTTATACGGTACATTTTGTTTCTCTGAAAAAGATATAACTTGTTTTCAAGGAGAATTACAAATTATAGAGGAACAATCTGGTCAAAACGAGATAAAAAGTAAATTAAATCAGTTGGTTAAATTTCGAAATGAGATTTTAGAAATGGCTCCATGGCAAGGAGTGCTGGCAATAGTGGATAATTTTTCGCCTTATTGTAATGAAGATGTTACAAATACGGCTTGTAGAAATATCATTTTAGAAACGGTTTTTCAGGCGCAACAATTGGGGCAGGGATGGGTTGAAATAGAAAAAAAGTTATGCCAGTACCTTGATACGGCAATTGAAGAAATTGCGGATGTTTTGCCAAATACTGTTCAAGGATATTCTTGTTATAAGGCAAAGGGTTTAGAATGGGATACCGTTATTTTGCCATTTTTTTATCGACCGATACGCCACCATCAAATGCAGTATCCTTGCATTTTTGGTTATAAGTTAGTTTTTAATAAATATGCGAAGAATTTTTCTTCAGAGCTTAATTTATCACGAAAAAGAGAGTTGCAACGTTTATTATATGTGGCTTGCACACGTGCAAAAAAACACCTTGTTATTATTAATGATAAACTTTTGTGGAAATCGGAAGCAAGTTCTCCATCTTTTGGAGATTTATTAGAAGAAACTTATTAAGAGGATTTAACAAATTGTTCGAAGTTTAGCTTGATTTTTTCATATGTTTCCAATTGTTCAAGGTGCCATTTGGCTTGCAATTGATAGTTGCGTAAATCTTCAGACCAATTGATATTTTTTTCATTCCACTGTTCTTGGGCGTTAGCGATAAGTTCATAAGCGGCTTTACTTTTTAAAGATAGCCCTAATCGTTCGTAACATAGGCCCATTTGGCATAAAATAGGCCATTGCCATTCAGGGGTTGTGTTCATATCAACAAGAACTTGATATAATTTTATAGCATCGATAAGATTTCCTTCGGTATAAAAATCTTGTGCAACTTCTTTGGCACTTAAAGTTTGGTATTTATCCCAATTTTCCCAATAAATTTCTTTATCAATTCGTTTTTGTTGGCCAATTTTTAATAGTTCAAACAATGTACGAAGCATGTTGTCTTTATTGTCCATTTCTTTATAACAGTGAACTAAATAATAGTAGGCTTCTGGGAGTTGAGCTGTTTGTGGGGTTTGTGAACAATAATCCTTTAATAAAGTTTCTGCATTGTAAAAATGCTTTGAAAGATAAGCACATAAAGCTTCTTTAAATATTACTTCTTGGGCGATAGAATTTTCAAAGTTTTTTAAATGAATTTTTGTAAAAAAATCGTAAGCTTCTGTATATCTTTTTTGTTCTAAATAGGTTTGAGCGATCCCTAACTGAGCCCAAATAACATAAGATTCATGATTTGAAATATCTGTGTTTACGATAGTAAGTGTACTGTTTAATATCTTATAAAAATGGTATAAAGCTCTTTCATAAGCTTGGCAATTCAAATAAAAATTGGCTAAACTTAAATGAACTTTAGGAGTATCAATAGCATTTGGGTATGTTTCTACGTACTTTTCATACATTAAAAATAATGTTTTTGAATTTAAAATTTTGTATATTTTACAAAGTTGTTTAGTTAAGTTTTGATTTAATTCTTGAGGAATGAAAAAATCTAGCGCTTTTTGCCATTGTTGTTCGCTTTCGTAAAAATTTTTATGATTGAAGGCCATCCAGCCGTAAACGATTTGATTACCCCATTTTGTCTTTAAGTCGATGGGATTTTGAAGATTTTGTATGTAAGGGATGAAATCAACTTCTTCGAAAGGGTTTTCTACAATTTCTTTTAATTTTTCAGGGATAATTATAGAATTATCCAAGCTTCCTGAAAGGAAGACTAAAAAGTTGATAACGAAACTCAGAAATGTTATAAAAGTTTTTATGCGCATACTTTCTGTAAAGCATTTTTTATACCAAAACAAAAAAATGAGAATAAAATTTGAAAAAATTAAGATTGTGATTTATTAAGAAATTTGATAATAAATATATTATGCAAGAAAAGAAGTCTGTTACTCCAATGATGCAGCAGTACCTTTCGGTACATTCTAAATTACCACAAAATACGATATTGTTTTTTAGATTGGGCGATTTTTATGAAATGTTTTACGATGATGCTGAAGTTGGGGCAAGAATTCTTGGTCTTACACTTACACATCGAGGGGATATACCTATGGCAGGTATTCCTTTTCATGCTTCCGAGACGTATATTGATAAATTATTAAAAGCAGGTAAAAAGGTTGCGATTTGCGATCAAATGGAGGAAGCTAAACCAGGGAAACTTGTAGAGCGTTCTCTTACACGCATATTGACTCCAGGGACTGTCTTAGAAGATAGTCAGATGGAAGCTCGTGATAATCATTATATCGCATGTTTGGATTATCTGCATGGATTATTGAATGCAGCGTGGTTAGATTTATCTACAAGTGAATTTAGAATTGCATCCGAAGTAGAGAGCGAAAATCTGATTTCATTTCTTCAGGCTTTAGACCCTAAAGAAATTATTTTATCGGAAAATCTGCCTTCGGAGCAGCGTTCACTTTTTGATCGATTGCTTCAAAATAGAGTTGTTTCGTTTGTACCTTCGCTTGCTTTTGATAATAAACAAGCTCGAAAAAATCTACAAACATTATTAGGGGTGCAACATTTAGATGGCTTTGGTATTGCTGAGGATGAGGTAGCTTTGGGGTGTGCAAATGCACTTATTTTTTATGTTACGGAAAATTTGTGCCATTCACCTAAAAATATTCATAAAATTTCTAAATACCGTTGTAATAAAAATATGCTTTTGGATCCTGCTACATTGCGCAATTTGGAAATTTTTCAGACGCAAAGAGGGAGTAGGGGAGGATCGTTATTACATTTTTTAGATGTTGCAAAAACAGCAGCTGGTAGTCGTTTAGTGCAGCAATTTTTAATAAGCCCTTTAATAGATTTGCAGCAGATTGCTTATCGGCAGCAATGCGTGAAAGCATTTTACGATGCACCTATGGCGGTCAATGAATTACAAAATTTGTTATCACATACGCGAGATATTATAAGAATTTTAGCACGATTACATAATCGTTTGCGTTCACCAAGAGAGTTGGGAGCTATTTTAGAAACGTTAGAGAAATTACCAGCTATTCGTGGTGTTTTATGTCAAATGAATGTAAATATATTACAGAATTTTATAGATGGCATACATTTATTTGATGAATTAAAAGCATTGCTTTCTGAAGCGCTTGTAAATGATTTGCCAAATGATTTAAGCGAAGGTGGCTATATTCGGAATGGTTTTGATCCACAATTGGATCATTTACGTTCAGCTCAAAAAGAATCGCAGGTATGGTTGCAGCAATATGAAGTTCAAGAGCAACAGGCTACAGGTATACGTAATTTGCGTGTAAAGTATAATTCAGCTGTTGGATTTTTTATTGAAATTACTAAAGGAAATTTAGGTTTGGTTCCAACGCATTATATCCGAAAGCAAACGATGACGCATTTTGAGCGTTATTATACTCAGGAACTTAAGGAAAAGGAAGATTTTATTTTGCACAGTCAAGAGAGAGCAATTGAGAAAGAGAAGGAAATTTTTTTAGAACTTGTAAAACATATTTTAGCTTCATCAGATGAATTAAATCAAACAGCTATAACATTGGCTCAGGTAGATGTTTTTTCTTCTTGGGGAGCTTTAGCAAGAGAAAAGCATTACTGTTGTCCTCAGGTAGATGGTACTAATTGTTTTGAGATTATTGGAGGACGGCATCCTATTGTTGAAAATGCATTAAGTGAAGATAATTCAATTAATAGTTTTGTTGAAAATGATTTGCAGTTAGATTGTGCAAATGAGCAAATTATGATTTTAACAGGGCCGAATATGGCTGGTAAATCAACATACATTCGGCAGAACGCTATTATTGCCTTGATGGCACATATAGGTTGTTGGGTTCCAGCAAAGTCGTGTCATTTAGGTTGGATCGATCGTATATTTTCTCGTGTTGGTGCGAGTGATAATCTTGCAAATGGGCAGTCAACATTTATGGTCGAAATGCTAGAAACTGCCAATATTTTAAATAATGCAACTTCACGCAGTTTTATTATCTTAGATGAAATTGGTCGTGGGACAAGTACTTACGATGGTTTGAGTATTGCTTGGTCGGTAGTTGAGTATCTCCAAAAAAATGTGGATTTAGGACCAAGAACACTTTTTGCAACGCATTACCATGAACTTACACAGTTAGAAAAATTATATCCTCGAATTTTTAATTCTTATGTTATCGTAAAAGAATGGAATGATGAGATTTTATTTGTTCATCAGATTTGTAAAGGAAGTGCTAGACGTTCTTATGGAATCCAAGTGGCTAAATTAGCTGGTTTGCCTTTAGAAGTTATTGAGAGATCAAAGACTATTTTAAGTAAACTTGAAAGCGAAGGGAAAGTACTACAAAAGTTACTTAAAGATAAAAAAACAACCGATTCTATACCGCAATTAGCTTTATTTGAAGAGTAAAATGAAACGTATTGTTCACCATCTAAACTTTTTTCAAAAGGTATGTGTTTTACCAATTTATGGAATATTAAAATTATGGTATATGTCGTTAAAAATTGTTTTGGATGAGGATTCTCGAAAAGTTATGGCGACATATACAAAAAAACCCTGTGTATTTTATTTTTGGCATCATAATTTATTTGTAGCACCTATCTTGCGTAAAATGAGAGGGCAGCGTGCTATGTATGGGTTAATGAGTGCAAGCAAAGATGGTGCGTGGCTTGAATTTCTTGTAAAAATGTTTCATGTACAGGCGGTGCGTGGATCAAGTACATGGCGCGGATCTTCTGCACTTAAGGAATTGGAAGACTGTAGACAAAATTGTGATATCATTATTACACCAGATGGTCCTAAGGGGCCAAGATGTGTGATGAAGCCAGGGTCTGTGAAATGGGTTTGTCAGCATAAATTTAATATCATTACGCTGAGTTTTGATATGCAAAGTGCTTGGAAATTAAAATCATGGGATCAATTCCATTTACCGAAACCTTTTTCTAAAATTATTGTAAAAGCTGGGATGTTTAGTGTTGATTCCAATGAAGAAATGTTTGCATTGATAAATACTCTACAACAGAATTTATAGAAAAATTTTTTCTAAAAATATATTCTTTTATTGATTTTATAATGCAAAATTAGTATTATAGAATCATGGTACTCTTTGAAGATTCAGGAACAGTTAATAATTCAGTTAGTGACGTTAAAAAGACGTTACTAAAAGATTTAGAAGTAAATAAAAAAGGTACAAAGTTTGATTCACGTATGGATCTTCGTGTTAAGAAAATTCATATAAAATTGGACTTGTTGGCTCTATTTTCTGAACAATTGTCTTCTATGTTAAAAGCAGGTTTACCTTTATCTCATGCTTTAGATACGATTGTTTCAGAGGTAAAGAATAAAGATTTCCATTATATTTTAACACAAATCAAAGAATCAATTTTTGCTGGAGAATCTTTTTCAAGTAGTTTGAGGCGTTATCCTTACGCATTCCCTCCATTATTTTATAATATGGTGGAAGCTGGAGAAGTTTCTGGAGCACTGCCAGACGCTATGAATACAGTTGCGGAATATTTAAATGCATCTTTAAAACTTACAAAAAAATTTAAAAGTGCGCTTACTTACCCTATCGTTATTATAACGATGTCAATTTTGTTAGTGATGGGATTGATGATTTGGGTTGTTCCTGTATTTGGAGAGATGTTTAGTGGGTTTGGAGCAAGCCTTCCTTGGCTAACACAAAAGTTGATCGATGTAAGTGATTTTATCAAAGGCAATATCTTATGGATTGTAGTAGCCTGTTCAATGGGATATGTTATTGGTAAGAAGTTTTTATTATCGCCAAAAGGGGCAGAGTTAGTGGATATATTTTTGCGGTATATTCCTCTATTTGGGACGCTTGTTCGAAAAACAAATATTGCCCGCTTCTGTCGTACTTATTCGGTACTTTTGGCTAATGGAGTTCCGATACTAAAGGCGATAGATATTTGTACAAATGTTGCTAATAGCTTTTTTTTAACAAAAGCGTGTGAAAAAATTAAAAAAGGTATTCAAGCAGGGCAGCAGCTTTCAAGTTTGATGGAAACGATTCCTTATTTTCCAAAGATTGTTTGTAATATGACAAAGGCGGGAGAACAGTCTGGTAATGTAGAAAAAATGATTAAAAATGTTGCTGGATTGTATGAAAATGATGTTAATAATATGGTTTCAGCGATGGCATCATTGCTCGAGCCTTTTATCATTTGCTTTTTAGGTATAATCATTGGTGTGATTGTAGTAGCAATGTTTTTGCCTATCTTTCAGTTATCTTCGTTGGTTCATTGATGAAAGAGTACCTTATAATTGATACACGAAATTTTGATGTCCGGTGTGTTTTGATCGGCCATCAAAAGGATTGTATCATTATTTTAGAAAATCGACAATATCTAGCTTCATGTGATCAGAAAATTTGGGAAAATAAGTTCCCAAGAATTATAGAAAAGATACAGAATGATTATCCGGATAAAAAAATGGTATTTCTTTTTCCGGAATCTGTTTGTTTGAATTTAACAGTTGAAATTCCTGAAAATAATCATTTTACGATAGAGCAAAGAATTGCACATGTTTTATATAAAAACTTTCAATATTACACATCTAAAATTAGTTTTCGGTATTTTAATTTGGATAAAAATCGGTATGCAGTGGTTGTTATTGCTAAGAAATTTTTAAAATTTATACGTAAATGTTTTTCGCTAAGTAAGGCAGAAAATTTTATGGTTTTCCCGCCATTTGTGTGCTTACTAAGTTATTTTAGATGTTTGAGTCAAGATGAAACATCAATGGCGATTTTTTGTGAAAATGGGTTGAGAAGATTTTTTATAAAAGATAAGTCAGAGATAAATTTTATTGATTTTTACCAATCGGTAAATTCTTTTAAAACATCTTCTATGAAAGATGTAAAATTGATGCAACAGTTAATTTTTCAAGGGTTAAATGTAGATAGTAAGAATAAAACTTTATTTTTGTTGGGGGATGTTCCTGAAGGATTGTCAGAAGTTATGGCAGAGGAATCGAAGACAAATATTCATGAAATACATTCATTGGAGGTTGTCTCTGGATTTTTGGAAAATATTTCTTTGGCTTCGCAATGTATTTATGTTGGGCTTGATGATATGATTAAAACTAAAGATTGCTTGGGCAGTTCATTTGATTTTGCTCCAGTTATTTTTCAAAATGCATTGTTACAGAAATTAAAAAGTTTTATAGAAAAAAATAAAATTTTAGCATCTAGTTTTTTAATCATTTGGTTCCTTATTTCAGTTTCATTTTTAGGTTATAAAGGTTACGAGGTAAGGGGTCTTCAGAGATGTTTTGTAGCGTATGAGGCTTTAAAAAATGATATTAATAAGATAAAAGAATGCAATAAGGTATGGAAAATACAAAATGATGTACGGACGTATATCCCAAGCTTATTTTTAAAATGCTATGATGTGTTTCAAACAATTCCAGGAGACTTTTGTATAGATGGAATAAGAATCAATACGGAAGGTAAGAAGTCCTTTTGTTATATTAATGGAAGAGTTTTTAAAGATGATTGGTTGAGGTTTAAGGAAAAAGTTGAAAAATTTTTAAAACCTCAATTAAAATTGAAGAAAATTCATTTGGAAACAGAAAAATTGGATAACAAAAAGTTATACTATCGAATAAAATTTTTTGTGGAGATACCTGAACAATTGCAATGACACGTTGGTTTTTATTAGTTTTTTTTAATGTAATTCTCACAGTGGCTGGCTGTTTATTGTGTAACTATAATAGAAGTTTGAAAGAGCATATAAAAGATTTTAAACAAGATCAGGAGTATTTTAAAAAGCTTTTAAAAAAGAATGATGAATTGAAGTATCCTTGGCCAATGAAAAATTTTGATGTAGTAAATTTTTTATCTTCAAATTTAAATGTGCATGTTTTATGTGATGAAGTAATCAAGGGTAGTAGTGGAAAATTATGTCGTCCTAATGTTATATTTTCTAAAGGGTATATTTCGGGATATTTGTGGTGTGAGGATTGTTATTTAGCTTTAAAATCATTAGCTGAACAAAGTTTACCTTTATGGATAAAATCATTATCATTAAATCGTGATATTTACGAAAATTATAATTTACAGTTTTCAATGACGTACGAGGTTGGGAAAATACAAAAGGACTAATCCCATAATTGAGGTTGGCGAATATTTTTAGCAATCTCGGTAGGGGTGCTTTGTTCGAGTAGCCAAGTAAGTGTTATTGTATTAGATTTTACATTTCGAATAAAATTTAATAATAAAAGAGCACAAGCAATGGCGTCAAATAATGCACAGTGGAAATTATTTCGTGTATGTGGACAAAATTTCTTACCTAAAGTGGATAAAATTTCACCTAGTTGAAAATTTTTGATAAGTTCATTTAATGAATAACTTTTATTTTTAAAAAATTTTTTATATAAAATATAAGTATCTATCCAAGGTCCCCATTGCTGAGTTTGCATTTTATGAAGCGAGTAAGCATTGGATGTAATAGGACAATAATCACTAAGTAGTGTGTTTTCAAAAATAGCGTTATGTGCACAAAAAAAAGCTTTAGATCTAAGTTGAAGAAAATGATTTAAGTAATTAGAAAAGTCAATTTTTGTGAGAAGATGATTGGCAGAAAGTCCATGGCAATGCATTTCTGTGAGTGGAATATAAGTCTTGTTTTTGCATAAGTTTGATTCGGTTGAAAAAATGCCTTGTTGTGCTGATAATCCGACGATACCGTATTCTAAAATACCTGTCTGCAGGCTTCCTTCAAAATCAATCGCGTAAATTATAAAATCTTCCACAAACAATATTATTGCTGAAATGATATAGAAAATACAAGAAATTTTGTTTATTTTATTGACATGAGAATTCCTTTTATTTCTTATAAGTAATGTAAATTGTATCTAAGATGCGCCTTTAGCTCAATTGGATAGAGCATCTGACTACGGATCAGAAGGTTGGGGGTTCGACTCCCTCAAGGCGCGCCATTTCTTTAACATGTTTTATGGTCTTTTTTTTAAGTAAACGTATATTTTGGCATGTTTTTTGCTTTCATTAAATAAGTATGAAGTCGATTAGTTTGTTTTTTTCTGTTTTTTGTATAAATACACTTTTGTGTGTCGGAGTGCCTAGGTATAGACAGTCAGAAGGTTGTAAGCATAGGAGGACACACTACAATTGTGGTGCAACAAGGCGAACAAGGGTTGTAACTGAAAGATGTTGGTATATTAATGAAAAAGCTGACAGGATGGCGCAAGCTTTTGCTATGTATGGTATAGCGGTATATAAGCCAAGGGAGTTTAAAAAGTCATACGAAGAGGCATATGGAGAGGTGATTAAAGATGAGTTTAAAAACGCATTAAATAAGGTGATTAAAGGCATTTCAATTATTTATTTATTTCCTAATGAATGGGAATTTTCAGTGGTTTATGAAAATTTGAAGGAGATTGGGGCTAAAGATGTTGAAAATGAAATTTTTCTTCAGTCGGTTAAAAAAAGGCTTTATCCGCAGAATTTGGGAAATTCAATGCTAAATGTGGTGGAGCTTAATGGTAAAATTTTTTGTATGGCAACATGTGGGGAAGCAAATAAAGTTGCTAGCTTTTGTGAAAATTTATTTAGTGTATTTAAAAAATTAAAGACCGTCTTTTTAGGGGGTATTTGTGGTTGTTTGAACACTGAAGTGGATGTGGGGAGTGTTTTAGTTGCTAATAATTATAATTATATTCCCAAAATGAGTATAGGCGACTTAAAGGATCGTCAAGTACAGTCTTTAGATGAAGAGGCCGCAATGCAGGTAGGTAATGTTTATGTTTACAAAAAAGATGTGATCCAAACTTCGATGGATGAGTTTCCTTTAGGAGAAGATTTTGAAACTATATTGAGAAGGAATAAGATAAATATTTTACATGGAGTAAATTATTCTTTGGGTGCTTTTATCGATAGTAAGGATTTTGCATCATCGATAGCCAAACTGGGAGGTGAAGGGGATAATTCGAATGCTTTTTTCAATATGGAAGATGGACAGATTGCAGATCAATGTCGAAGAAAGAAGTGTAATTTTTATTCTTTTCGAGTTGTAAGTGATCATGCAGGTTTTATAGCTAGGGAAATTGAAGAAGGTGGGAAAAAAATTGCTTGTCAAAACTTGGGTAAATTTTTCGCTTTGTTTATGTGGTTTTTATCATTAGAAGATAGAAAGAATGAAAATTTGATAGTAGAAACACGTAAAAAATGCTTGCAATTATTTTATTAGCGTAGTTTGCTATTTACATTAATTGTTATTAACAGTCGCAAAAGTTATTGAGTATGAAAGCGGTCATTAAAACCCAAGGAAGACAGTTCACTGTTCAAACAGGTGATATTTTAAAGGTTAATCGTTATCCAAATACAGAAGCAGGTAGTGTTTTGGATATTAAGGATGTCCTTATGTTTGAGGATGAAGCCGGTGTACATTTTGGTTCACCAATGGTTGAAAATGCGGTTGTTCGTGTAAAGGTTCTTGAGAATAAGCGTGATAAAAAGATCTTGGTATTGAAGCATCGTCGTCGTGGTGGTTTTCAAAGAAAACAAGGTCATCGTCAAGAATTATCTGTTATTAAAGTAGAATCAATTGAAGTTAAATAATATAAGGAGAATCTAGATGTCACATCATAGCGCGCAAGGTTCGTCTAAGAACGGAAGAGATAGTAAATGTAAAAATTTAGGTGTAAAGCGTTACAGTGGGCAAGTTGTTCGTGCTGGAACAATTTTAATGCGTCAACGTGGAACAAAGTACCATCCAGGAAATAACGTAGGATTAGGTAGAGATTTTACATTGTTTGCCTTAATTGATGGTGTAGTTGCTTGGGATAAGGAGCATCGTAAAGTCGCTGTAAACGCGCAATAACTTTGGAACGCCTCTTTTTATGGGGCGTTTTTTTATTCTCCCTATTGGGGGATTTTCTTTTTTACTTGCATGGCTATTTTATCAAGAGAGGATGTTTATCAGATTTTAAATGCACTTCCGCGTATTGGTTGGATTTCGCTTCAGAAATTATTGAAACAATTCGGAGGGGATGCCCAAGCTATTTTAGCAGGAAGTGAAGAAAATTTTCTAGAGGCTGGGATTACTCATACAGCTTGTCAGAATCTTTTGCAGTGGCAGAAATTATTTGATGTAGAAAAAGAAAAGGAAATTTTATACAAGATGGGTGCTGTTTTTGTATCATTTGAGCATCCAGATTATCCCTCTTTATTAAAAACGATTTATGATCCTCCTATTGGTTTGTACTTTTTAGGAAAGTTGCGTTTGAATGTTAATACAATTGCGATTGTTGGAAGCCGATATGCAAGTGTTTATGGCCTTCAAATGGCTGAAAAGTTTGGTAGTGAATTTGGAGAACGAGGTTGGTGTGTTGCAAGTGGTTTTGCAAGAGGTGTTGATACAGCTGCGCATCGAGGAGCTTTACGGGTTAATGGGGCTAGTGTAGGTGTTTTAGGATGCGGGATTGATCGAATTTATCCACCAGAGAATGCTGATTTATATACAGAGTTGAAGGAAAAAGGTTGTTTGATTTCAGAATTTCCTTTAGGGATGCGTGCAGATAGGGTAACTTTCCCGCGTCGTAATCGAATTTTATCTGGTATAAGCCAAGGGACCTTGATCGTTGAATCGGATTTAAAAGGTGGAAGTATGTTAACAGCTTCATTTGCTATGGAGCAAAATCGCCAAGTGTTTGCTGTACCTGGGCGTATCGATTCAGGAATGAGCCGAGGTTGCCACCAACTTATTCGGAATGGTGCTACATTAGTTACTTGTGTAGATGATGTGTTAGAAGATTTAAATTCAGCACCTCCTTTATCGTTAAAATTGGAATTGGAGCCAAAAATTCAGAGCTTGCAATATGAAGATCGTTTACCTTTGGATGGAATAGAAGCAAAAGTATATGAGCTTATAAAGTTAAAAGGGCCGATAAGTAATACAGAAATTTGCACATTATGTAATTTAGAAGCGAATAATGTTCAGACAGTATTGTTTTCATTGGAATTAAATCGATGGATAGTCCATCGAAATGATGGATTGTTTGAGGTGTAAAATGATCGAGTGTTTTTGTTGCGGACCTTATCAAACAAATGTTTGGATGTGTACAGAAGAAAAAACAAAAGAGTGTTTGCTGATAGATGCTGCACCAGGTAGTTTTGATCTTTTATCTAAGCGGTTGAAAGGTTGGAAGATACATTTGTTTTTAACGCATGGGCATTGGGACCATATAGCTGATGTAGGTTTATTTCAAAAGCAATTAAATGCAAAAGTATATATGTCTTCGGATGATAAATTTTGGTTAGATGAAAAGCATCAGATTATGATTATTCCTAAAAGTTATCGTTTTTGTGCTTTTTTACCTGATGTAAATTTAAATGGTGGGGAGCATTATAAATTAGCTGGAAAAGAGATAGAGATTATTTCTGTCCCTGGGCATACGCAAGGACATATTGCATTGTATTGTGAAGCTGATCAGGCTGTTTTTGTAGGAGATACATTATTTAAAAATGGGGTAGGGCGTACGGACTTGCCTGGAGGAAATTTTGAAACATTGAAAATTTCTTTGAGTAAATTATTTGCTTTACCTGAAAATATTCAGGGCATGGCGAATGTACTACATTAAAAGATGAAAGAAATAGTTCAATTTTTAGATTTATAAAAACTTAAAAACGATAAATTTAATAATAAAAATTTTTGAAAATAAAAAATAAAACTTGTATGTTATTTTGTTTTTGATATAATAACAATATATGGGGTTTGATTTTAAATTATTATTTGCGGATATTGTAACGAATGGAAATGTGCAATCGCTATGGAGCGTATTAAGTCAAAAGGTAGGTGAAGATCCTTTTCGTTTAATTACGTTTTTTATTTTTATGGGTGCAATTGTGCACACTTTTTTTGCTGGAAAATTGAAAATGATGTCAAAAGTTTTAAAGCAAAAAAATGGTCAGGCTACTTATGGAAGTCAATGTCTATATTGGTTAGGAGAAGTTGAAGCTATTTTTGGTCTTTGGTTAATACCGCTTGTGGTATGTTTTTTAGTCTTTAAAGGATGGCATAATACGGTTGAATATTTTTCTACGAGGCAATATGCAGAACCTATTTTTGTGTTTGCTATCATGACGATTGCGGCAACACGACCGATTCTATATTTAGCTGAAACATGTATATGTCGGCTTGTACATTTTTTAGGTAAAGAACGACCTTCTACTTGGTGGCTATGTATTTTAATTTTTGCTCCATTATTAGGTTCTCTAATTACCGAACCAGCAGCCATGACGATTGCAGCTATGTTGCTTGCCCGTAAAGTATTTTTGTATAAACCAGGAGTAATTTTTTCCTATGCAACATTAGGG
>CAKUXH010000002.1 GCA_934700265.1 uncultured Opitutales bacterium | reverse complement strand
ATTTAACGGGATAGGTAGGGATAAAAAAGTAGAAAAAATAGGTTGACAGGGGAGGGAGAAGTGTGTGTGAATAGAGGAGTAGTTAATTGAGATGAGATTGAAGAGAAGGAAGTTAAGCGAAAAAAAATAAAAGAAGTGGCTTGACAAGAAGGAAGCAAGATGATCAGATAATTAACGAAAAGGGAGATCTTTGAAATTTACTTTGTGCAAATGTTCGGGGAAACCGAATAAGAAAAAACTTTAAGGTAGTAAGATACCACTCAGAGGAAACTGAGAGTAAAACGCAAGAGAGAGAAGAGAAGGAATCAGCTCGGTATTAAGAGAGAATTTTAGTACGGAGAGTTTGATCCTGGCTCAGAGTGAACGCTGGCGGCGTGGCTAAGACATGCAAGTCGGGCGAGAATGTGCTTTCGGGCACAGGGAAGCGGCAAACGGGTGAGTAACACGTAAGTAACCTGCCCTTGAGACTGGGATAGCTCAGCGAAAGTTGAGGTAATACCGGATGACAACCCTTAATGCATGTTAAGGGATTCAAAGGAATGAGAAGTCGCTCAAGGAGGGGCTTGCGGCCTATCAGCTAGTTGGTGATGTAACGGACCACCAAGGCAAAGACGGGTAGCCGGTCTGAGAGGACGAGCGGCCACATTGGAACTGAGACACGGTCCAAACATCTACGGATGGCAGCAGTTTCGAATTATTCACAATGGGCGAAAGCCTGATGGTGCGACGTCGCGTGGAGGAAGAAGGTCTTCGGATTGTAAACTCCTGTCATTAGGGAGCAAAGTGCAAGTGAAGAGCTTGTTTTGAGTTAACCTAAAGAGGAAGCAGTGGCAAACTCCGTGCCAGCAGCCGCGGTAATACGGAGACTGCGAGCGTTACTCGGATTTACTGGGCGTAAAGGGTGCGCAGGCGGTTGTATGTGTTGAGTGTGAAAAGCTAGGGCTTAACTCTAGTATGCGCTCAAAACTGTACGACTAGAGTACCGGAGAGGTAAGCGGAATTCCAGGAGTAGCAGTGAAATGCGTAGATATCTGGAAGAACACCGAAGGCGAAGGCAGCTTACTGGACGGAGACTGACGCTCAGGCACGAAAGCGTGGGGAGCGAAAGGGATTAGATACCCCTGTAGTCCACGCTGTAAACGTTGTACACTAGGTCTTGGGATGTCGATCGTTTCAGGATTCAAGCAAACGTGATAAGTGTACCGCCTGAGGACTACGGCCGCAAGGCTAAAACTTAAAGGAATTGACGGGGACCCGCACAAGCGGTGGAGCATGTGGCTTAATTCGATGCAACGCGAAGAACCTTACCTAGGCTTGACATGTAGAGGACGTTATGTGAAAGCATAATTCTCTTCGGAGTCTTTACACAGGTGCTGCATGGCTGTCGTCAGCTCGTGTCGTGAGATGTTCGGTTAAGTCCGGCAACGAGCGCAACCCTCGTTCTTAGTTACCAGCGGGTAAAGCCGGGGACTCTAGGAAGACAAACTGAAAAGTGGGAAGGTGGGGATGACGTCAAGTCAGTATGGCCCTTACGTCTAGGGCTGCACACGTGCTACAATGCCCGGTACAAAAGGAGGCGACACTGCGAGGTGAAGCAAACCCTAAAAGCCGGGCCCAGTTCGGATTGAAGTCTGCAATTCGACTTCATGAAGTTGGAATCGCTAGTAATGGTATATCAGCTACGGTACCGTGAATACGTTCCCGGGTCTTGTACACACCGCCCGTCAAGTCATGAAAGCCGGTTTTACCCAAAGTACGCTCAGCCAACCTGAAAAGGGGGCGGCGTCCTAAGGTAATGTTGGTGATTGGGACTAAGTCGTAACAAGGTAGCCCTAGGGGAACCTGGGGCTGGATCACCTCCTTTCTATGGAGAAATCTAGGTTTAAGAAGAATAGACGCTAGATAAGGTCGACGGGAGTACCTGAATATGTGCACAAAGGAAATTTCCTGAAAAAGGGGCTTGACAGCTGAGGGAAAAGAGAGAGAAGATAAGTTACGCTGGGGTCGTAGCTTAGTTGGAAGAGCGCCTGCTTTGCATGCAGGAGGTCGTCGGTTCGAATCCGATCGACTCCACCAAGATGTTAAGAATTTGGGGGAAGAGGGCTCATAGCTCAGTTGGTTAGAGCACGCGCTTGATAAGCGCGGGGTCGATGGTTCAAGTCCATCTGGGCCCACCAGAGAGAATTTTTTGATCTTTGACAGTTTAATGAATATTGTGGAAAACTACAATAAGCGAAGAATACGAAAAGAAGAACATAAATAAGGAAAGGGCAATCGGTGGATGCCTAGGTGATATCAGGCGAAGAAGGACGTGACTACCTGCGAAAAGTCTCGGGGAGCTGGAAGTAAGCAATGATCCGGGAATATCCGAATAGGGGAACCTACTTGAGTAAAGATCAAGAGGCTTAACATGAAAACATAGTGTTAAGTAGCGAACCTGCTGAATCGAAACATCCAAGTAAGCAGAGGAAAAGAAAGCGAAAGCGATTCTCTAAGTAGCGGCGAGCGAACGGGGAGGAGCCCAAACCACAGGATTAATCCTGATGGGGTTGAAGGACCTGCGATAACCGAGCGAGTGAATAGTAGAAGACCGTTGGGAAGCGGCACAAGAGAGGGTGATAGTCCCGTATATGAAATTTACGAGTGAGGGAGTGGGAATCCTGAGTAGCACGAGATAAGTGGAATCTTGTGTGAATCTACGCTAACTACAGCGTAAGGCTAAATACTAGATATCGACCGATAGTGAACAAGTACCGTGAGGGAAAGGTGAAAAGAACCCCAGTAAGGGGAGTGAAATAGAAACTGAAACCGGTTGCCTACAAGCGGTCGGAGCCTCAAATGAGGTGACGGCGTACCTTTTGCATTATGGGTCTGGGAGTTATTGTCTAAGGCGAGCTTAAGGCTTTACGGGCTGGAGGCGGAGCGAAAGCGAGTCTTAAGAGGGCGGATAGTCGTAGGCAATAGACCCGAAACGGAGATGATCTACCCATGGCCAGGTTGAAACTTTGGTAAAACAAAGCGGAGGACCGAACCCGTTAGCCTTGAGAAGCTTTGGGATGAGCTGTGGGTCGGAGCGAAAGACTAATCAAATTCCGTGATAGCTGGTTCTCTTCGAAATATATTGAGGTATAGCCTTGTATGCTGACTATTGGGGGTAGAGCACTGAAAAGCCGAGGGCCCACACCCGGGTACCAACTCTTATCAAACTGCGAATACCAATAGGAGAAATACAGGAGTCAGGCAGTGGGGGATAAGCTCCATTGCCAAGAGGGGAAGAGCCCAGATTACCGATTAAGGCCCCTAAATATGACTAAGTGGAAAGAAGGAAGTGGACTTACATAGACAATAGGGATGTTGGCTTAGAGGCAGCCATCATTTAAACAATGCGTAACAGCTGACCTATCAAGTGAGTTTGCGCCGAAAAAGATCGGGACTAAGTCATATGCCGAAGTCGTAGACCCACGGAAGTGGGTGGTAGAAGAGCGTTCTAACGTAGGAAGAAGTCTAAGGGGAACCGAAGATGGACGAATTAGAAGTGAGAATCCAGGCATGAGTAACGATAAATAGGGTGGAAATCCCTATCGCCGAAAGGACAAGGTTTCCTTGGGAAGGTTCGTCCTCCAAGGGTTAGTCGGGAGCTAAGGTGAGGCCGTAAGGCGTAATCGATGCACAACTGGTTAATAATCCAGTACTTATTTGTGAGCGTTAAAATTCAAGGGATGACAAAAGAGGCTAGTCCAGCGGGCGATTGAAAGTGCTCGTCGAAATAATGAGGCTGACGTATAGGCAAATCCGTATGTTAAGGCTAGGTTATGATAGGACATGGAGACTACGGTCGAAGTGGATTGGGTGATGTCATATTTTCAAGAAAAGTCTCGTGAAGAGTTTACAGATGACCCGTACCGGAAACCGACACAGGTGTTCGAGATGAGTATTCTAAGGCGCGTGAGTTAAATCTCCCTAAGGAACTCGGCAAACTGATCCTGTATCTTAGGTAGAAAGGATACCCTCAATAAAATGGGGGTCACAGTGAAGAGGCCCTACCGACTGTTTAGCAAAAACACAGCTCTCTGCGAAGTCGAAAGACGACATATAGGGAGTGACATGTGACCAATGCGGAAAGGTGAAACCCGGAGGTGCAAGCTTTCGGACTAAGCCCCCGTCAATGTCGGCCGTAACTATAACGGTCCTAAGGTAGCGAAATTCCTTGTCGGGTAAGTTCCGACCTGCACGAAACATGTAACGAGTTGGGCGCTGTCTCGGGGAGAAGCTCAGTGAAATTGTAGTCGCGGTGAAAATGCCGCGTACCCGCAGTAGGACGGAAAGACCCTATGGACCTTTACTATAATCTGGTATTGATAATTTATTTTTAATGCGTAGGATAGGTGGGAGGCGATGAGGGGTTACTTCAGGGTAACTCTGAGCCGACGGTGAAATACCACTCTTTACTAATGGATTATCTAACCTTGACCCGTAAGCCGGGCGAGAGACAGTGCTAGAGGGTTAGTTTGACTGGGGCGGTCTCCTCCGAAAGAGTAACGGAGGATTACGAAGGTTTCCTCAAACCGGTTGGCAACCGGAGGTAGAGCACATGAGTAGAAGGAAGCTTAACTGCGAGACATACAAGTCGAGCAGATACGAAAGTAGGTTCAAGTGATCCGGTAGTGGCGAGTAGAAGCGCTACCGCTTATAGGACAAAAGGTACCCTAGGGATAACAGGCTGATAACGCCCAAGCGTTCATAGCGACGGCGTTGTTTGGCACCTCGATGTCGACTCATCACATCCTGGGGCTGGAGAAGGTCCCAAGGGTTTGGCTGTTCGCCAATTAAAGTGGTACGTGAGTTGGGTTCAAAACGTCGCGAGACAGTTTGGTCCTCTATCCACTGTGGGCGTAGGAAATTTGAGGAATACATTCTCTAGTACGAGAGGACCGAGAATGACGAGCCGCTGGTGATCCGGTTATCATGTCAATGGTAGAGCCGGGTAGCTAAGCTCGGGAGGGATAAGCGCTGAAAGCATCTAAGCGCCAAGCCAGTTCCAAGATAAGATTTCCCAAACGCAAGTTTGTAAAGATCCCGGGAGACGACCGGGTAGATAGGTCAGGTGTGTAAGTGCGGTAACGTATTGAGCTAACTGATACTAATGGTCTGAGAGAGATTTATGTGAACAAGTATTTGGAGTGAGAGGTAGGTTTCTACAATATTCATTGAATGATCAAAAAAGTTTTATAGAAGTAAAGGGAAGGCAAGATAGTCTGAACTTGAAGGAGGATACTTTGCCTGGTGAAGATAAGCATGGGGGAAACACACGTACACATATCGAACACGAACGTTAAGCCCCGAGCTGCCGATGGTAGTGCCATGTACTGTGGTGTGAGAGTAGGTGATCGCCAGGCCTTTTTTTTTGACTGCTTGAGTGGTTTGTTTTTACCCTGTTCTACCTTTCCTAATTACTACTTTCTTTTTAATGTATTTTTGAATTTTGTTATTTTTTCTTCTATTATTTGTTTATTGAATTCTAATCCATTGCAATTTGGAATTGATGTTTTGCAGGAAAATAATTTTAAGGATTTGGAAAATGCAGGGATAGTTGGTTTTTTGACTCATATGGCTTCGACAAATTCAGATAATATTCCATCTTGTGATATTTTTATTGAAGCTAATAAAGATAAAAATAGATTGAATGGTCGTTTGAAATGTTTTTTTTCACCTGAACATGGATTTTGGAATAAAAATGATGCAGGGGTCAACATATCAGAAATGAAATTTATAAAGGTATAGAAGTTCGTTCTTTGTATGATGGAGATACTTTAAAGATATTGATAGATTTGTTTTAATTACAAACTTACATATTTTCTTTTTTTTAATTTTTGGAAATAAGTAGAATTTTTCATCACAATTGTGTGATATTATATAATAAAAGAAAGCACAATTATTTCCCTTTTATTGTACTGTAGTTTCTGACTTTTGTTATCAAACAATGAAAGCCGGTTGTTTTTTCAACCGGTTCATTGTTTAAGTAAAAATCGTAGTATTATTTACGTGGATTTTTAAGAGCAGCTTGAGCACATGCCAAACGTACAATTGGAATACGATTTGGTGAGCAGCTAACATACTTTAATCCTGCATTATGGAAGAATTCGACAGAACGAGGATCGCCTCCATGTTCTCCACAAATACCGATTTCCATTTCAGGTTTTACTTCATGAGCTTGTTTTACAGCATATTTTACTAATTCACCTACACCATCAATATCGATAGAAGCAAATGGATTCAAAGTAAAGATTTCGTGATTAACGTAATGGTTAAAGAATTTACCCATATCGTCACGACTGATACCTAATGTTAACTGTGTTAAATCGTTGGTTCCAAAGCTAAAGAAGTCAGCAACTTTGGCAATATCAGCAGAACGTATTGTTGCACGTGGATTTTCAATCATGGTTCCAATCATGCAAGGAATTTCCATCTTGTATTGTTCGCAGATCTTTTTGCCGACTTTTTTAATCAATTCAACTTGATTTTCAAGCTCTTTGACGAAGCCTACCAATGGAATCATAATTTCCAAATGAACTTTTTCACCTGATTTGATTACTTCCGCAGCAGCTTCATAAATGGCGGTTGCTTGCATTTCAGTAATTTCGGGGTAGGAAATACCTAGACGGCAGCCACGATGTCCCAACATTGGATTTTGTTCGGCTAAATTAGCAGAGCGACGTTTAATTTCATCAACCGGTAAGTTTATAACCTTCGATAATTCTTCAATTGCCTTTTCATCGTGTGGTAAGAATTCATGTAACGGTGGATCTAATAAACGAATGATGACTGGATGTCCCTTCATTGCTTTGAAGATACCGATAAAATCTTCACGCTGTAGTGGTAATAATTTAGCTAATGCCTTGCGACGAGCTTCTTCATTGTCCGCTAAAATCATTTCACGCATAGAATCAATACGGTGACCACTGAAGAACATATGTTCTGTACGACACAAACCAACTCCTTCAGCACCAAATGCAAAGGCAGAAGCAGCTTGTTTAGGTGTATCAGCGTTGGTACGAATTCCCAATTGACGGAATTCATCACTCCACGTCATGATTTGATTGAACATGCGATAGGTTTTGCTTTGTTCTGGTTTTAATGTACCATTGAGAACCTGCATAACTTCTGACGGCATTGTGGCAATAGCACCTTCAAAAACTTCACCGGTGGTTCCATCAATAGAAATGAAATCACCTTCATGTAAAGTAATACCATCACGTACAATTGTTTTTTTGTGATAATCAATGGTTAAATCTCCAGCGCCGCATACACAAACTTTACCCATTTGACGGGCTACTAACGCAGCATGAGAACTTACACCACCACGGCTTGTTAGAATACCTTCAGAAATTAACATGCCTCGTAGATCTTCTGGAGATGTTTCAGCACGACATAGGACAACTTTATTGCCTGATTTAGCCATTTCTTCAGCACGATCAGCGGTAAAAACAACCTTTCCACAGGCAGCCCCTGGACCTGCTGGCAAACCTTTAGCAATGCATTTAGCACCTTTTTTGCTCGTATTATCAAACACAGGAACAAGCAATGTAGAAATAGATTCTGCTGGGATACGTAATAAAGCTGTCTTTTTATCAATGAGACCTTCTTTTACCATATCAAGGGCAATGCGAATTGCAGCTAGACCTGTGCGTTTACCATTACGAGTTTGAAGCATAAATAAATGTTCATTTTCAACCGTAAATTCAAAGTCTTGCATATCTGTGAAATGCTTTTCCAACGTTTCACGAATTTTTAGCAAAGACGCATAAGCTGCAGGCATTTCTTGTTCTAACTGAGCAATTGGGTGTGGGGTACGGATACCAGCAACGACGTCTTCACCTTGTGCATTAATAAGGTATTCACCATAGAACACATTTTCTCCATTAGCAGGATTTCGCGTGAAAGCAACTCCCGTAGCACTTGTATCTCCTGCATTACCAAATACCATGGATTGAACATTAACAGCTGTTCCCCAATCGGAAGGAATATTATATTTATGACGATAAATAATAGCACGTTCATTATACCAGGATCCGAATACAGCGCCAATGGCCCCTTCTAGTTGAGCAAATACATCTTGAGGGAAATCAACACCTTTTTTGGCATGAATTAAATCTTTAAAGCGTACGATAATCTTTTTTAGATCTTCAGCATCTAATTCTGTGTCATATTTAACACCTTTAGCTGCTTTAGCTTCTGATAAAATAACATCGAAAGGATCATGTTCATCATCAGAATCTGCGCCTACGCCCATAACAACATCACCGTACATTTGAATAAAACGACGATAACAGTCATAAGCAAAACGCTTGTTGTTTGTTTTTTCTGCAAATCCTTCTACTGTTTGGTCATTTAAGCCTAAATTCAAAATAGTATCCATCATCCCTGGCATGGATTCACGGGCACCTGAACGAACGGAAAACAATAATGGGTTCTTTGCATCACCAAATTTTTTACCTAGCTGCTCTTCAACGTGTGCAATAGAAGTCTTAATTTCAGCTTTTAATTCTGGTTTAATGCTTTTGTTAGACTTGTAATAATCTAAGCACATTTCCGTGGTGATTGTAAATCCGGGAGGTACGGGTAAACCAATGCGTGACATTTCTGCTAAATTGGCTCCTTTACCACCTAAAAGCGCACGCATTGTGGCATTTCCATCGGTTTTTTTACCAAATTCATATATCATTTTATTAGTCATACTTATTGTCTTCCTATTAAAATTTGCCGAATTTTTATTTAAATCCATATCAACATCTTTGTCAATCCCTGGATATAAAAAAGATTAATATATTATATCGGATATTTTTTATTAATTTTAGCATTTTTTTTGAAAAAAAGAAATAAAAATCTTTTGTTATAAGAATTTTTATTTGATTTTGCATGAGAATTGTACTGCTTAATCGGGGTATTTCTTTTATACAAATTTTAAAAAAATATAAGTGATGGCACTGAATGATTCAAAATTTTTATAAAATAATTAATTTAGATTTATTTTGATGAAAGTAGATTAATACTACAATGAAAGATATAATTTTTAATTACTTTGAAAAAATAAAATATGTTGCAATTTATAAAAAATTTTTGTAAGATAAAATTGATGAAAGTAAAATTTTGGGGCACAAGAGGATCGTTACCCTCTACATTTACACAGGAACACCTGCAAAAATATTTAAAGCAAGGTATAGCGTATGCTTTGAGTCCAGAAACGGGTATAAAAAATGGGCAGTCGATAGAAGAATATATCGAAAGTATGCCGGATAATTTAAAGTGTACTTGCGGTGTTAATACATCTTGCATTGAGATTGAAAGCGGGATTGAAAATGAGTATATTATTTGTGATGCTGGAACGGGGTTGCGTGATTTAGGAATAAGTTATGCAAAGACAGGAGTGTTGGCTAAACCTTCGATTTATCACCTGTTTTTAACGCATTTGCATTGGGATCATATTCAGGGATTTCCTTTTTTTGCACCAGCTTATGTTCCAGGGAATAAAATCATTATTCATGGTTATCATCACAATATCGAAGAACATTTTACCAAACAAATGAATCCACCGTGTTTTCCGGTTCCTTTTAAAGCACTAGGAGCACAAATTATTTTTGATATTAAATTGCCTTGGGAAAATTTTGATGTTTGCGGGTTTGAGATAAAAGCGATTCAACAAAATCATCCAGGAATATCGTTTGGTTATCGATTTGAAAAAAATAATAAAGTAGTTGTTTATTCTACCGATTGTGAACATGCTGAAAATGCCCATAAGGATGGATATCCATTTATCGAATTTTTTAAAGATGCAGATATGCTCATTTTTGATGCTATGTATTCATTAGCAACGGCAAGTGTTATAAAAACTAATTGGGGGCATTCTAATAACTTTATGGGGGTTAAATTAGCTTCCAAAGCGCATGTCAAACGTTTATTTTTGTTTCATCATGAACCTACGAGTGATGATGATGCTTTACGGCAGTTTCTTTTAAATACAAAACTGTATACAGACTTCTATCATAGAGAATGTAAAAATAAAATAGATGCTCGATATCCTACAGAGATTTCTTTAGCGCATGATGGACAGGAAGTTGAGATTTAAAAAGGCTTTTTCTTTAACAGAGTTAATGTTAGTTTTGGCTATTATGGCTATCTTATCTGGACTTTTACAGGTAAACATAAGTGAGCGAAAACAAGAGGCTGAAGTTAAAAATATAGTTGAATGTGTTAAAGCTTATGAATTAGCTTTTTCAATGTATTACTTGCATCATAATGGCAGTGAAGATACTTTCTCTTCTGTTACAGATGGAGCTACATTAGAATCCATTGATGATTTGGAGCGATTTCGAGCAATAAATTTTAGCACAAACAATTTAATAAAATCAGAAAATTGTACAGGAATTGTTTACTATAATAGTGAGGGAAATTTTGGCATAAAAATAGATTTTGCCTCAAATAGAGAAAGGTTTATAGGTAAAGTTGTTCATGAGTTGAAACAATCGTGTGTAGAAAGCCAGGTAGTGGTAGATGGGGATTGTATTTATTTTTATTTAAGAGATAGTTCGGGAAATATTTATATTTGATATTTTTTAAAAAATTTTATCAAAATGTATAAAAAATGGAGGCAATGATTGACAAATGCCTCCAAAAACGTTTTTTATTATATTTAACTCTATGAGAAGCGAATTATTATCTGTCTTGGAATATATGGAAAAAGAAAAGGGAATCAGTCGTCAAAATATGATTGATTCAATAGCCACTGCTGTCAGCAGTGCAGCTAAGAAAAGTTTACATTCGGGACAAGATGTACGTGTAGAAATTGATCCTCGTACAGGGGCTCTAAGAGCTTGGGCTCAGTTAAAGGTCGTTGAGTCAGTAAGTGATGCAAGCTGTGAAATTCACATTGCTAAGGCTCGTCAGACGAATCCAGACATTGCTTTAGGAGATATTTTTGAGCAAGAAATTGATCCTTCAGTATTTGGTCGAATTGCCGCACAAACAGCTCGACAGATGATTATGCAACAAATTCGCCGCTTTGAGAAGGAGCATATTTATGAGCAATTCCAAGATAGGATTGGAACAATTATTTCGGGAATTGTTCGCTATAAGGAAAAAGGTGATTTAACGATAGATTTTGGAAAAGCAGAAGGAACGCTTTATCGTAGAGATTCTATTTGGAGTGATGATTACATGCCAGGAGAGCGTATTTGTTGTTTATTGCAAGATATTAAAACTACGCCTCGTGGACCAGAGTTGGTCTTAACTAGAAGTCATGTTGATTTTGTAAGATGTTTGCTTGAATGTGAAGTCGTTGAATTGGCAGAGGGGACTATTTCCATAAAGGCGATTGTGCGTGATCCTGGATATCGTACAAAAATTTGTGTTGATACAAAGGATGCTAAAATCGATCCTGTAGGGGCTTGCGTTGGATCTCGTGGATCTCGTATTAAAAACGTACTTAAAGAGTTAGGCCAAGAAAAGGTTGATATAATTCGTTATTCTTCTGATATTACAACGCTATTGAAGGAAGCTATACGTCCAGGAGTTCCGCAATCAATTCGTATCGATGAAGCAAATAAAACGATCTATTTTGATTTGGAAGAAAAGGATTTTGCTGTTTTTGTGGGTCGAAAAGGGCAGAATCTTCGCTTAACATCTCGTTTATTGGGATGGGAATTGGAAGTAAAACGTTTAGAACGTGTTGAACTTGGTTTTGAAGAGAAAAAAGTTCATGCAATGCAGGTATTGTCTCAGTTACCTTCTATTTCGAGTGTTACTGCAGCTCGTTTAGTTGAAATGGGAATTACAAGCATCGAAGCTTTTGATGGAGTTACTGAGGAAGATTTAGTCAATATTGGAATGAGTGAAGAAGAAGCACGTGCAATTTTAACAGAAGCACATGAGTTTTTAAATAAGTAAATAAGTTTTTGGCATAAATATGAGTGTTAGAATATATCAGTTGGCGCGTCAGCTTAATCTAGATAATAAGAAGGTTATAGAATTATTACAAAAAAGAGGAATCGATGTAAAAAGTCCTTCAAGTACTATTCCCAATGTTTATGCTGAAGAATTTGTTAAGGATTTTAGTGGTAATAATAAACAGTTTATAAAAGCAGATAGCTCGGTGGATCAGAGAGTTGATAAACCTGAAAAAGTGGTGATTAAGCAAACTCCTGTACATACTCCTGTTGTTAAGGAACCGATAAAGGCTGCTCCGAAGTTGCCTTTGCCTCCAAAAGTACAGTTTGGTCGTATCGAAATGCCAAAGTTACCACCAAAGCCTTCAGTTTCTATGCCGAAAGTCAATCATCTTATTCCTCAACCTCGTGTTATGGTTGCACCTAAAATTCAGCCGATGCCGAATGTGGTGCAAAAAAAACTAGAGGTAAATGTTGACTTAGTAAAGCAGGAAAAAAAGCAGTTGACGATTAAGCCGCCGATTGTTGTTCGTGATTTTTCTACGTTATTAAATATTAAACCTTTTCGTTTGATTTCTGAATTGATGGAGCAAGGAATTTTTGCTTCGATGAATCAGACAATAAGTGAGGAGATTGCCCAAAAAATTGCAAATAAGTATGGCTTTGAGCTTGTTTTAAAGCATCGTTCTTCAGTTAATGAAAATCCGCAACAAAAAAAGCAAGAGGCGGTTAAAAAGCAAAAAGAAGAACAAGATAAGTATCTTGAGCCTCGTCCACCAATTGTATGTATTTTAGGGCATGTTGATCATGGAAAGACAACATTATTAGATTATATTAGAAAAGCTCATGTTGCAGCTAAAGAAGCAGGTGGAATTACCCAGCATGTGGGTGCTTATCAGGTAGACTATAAAGGTCAAAAGATTACGTTTTTGGATACGCCAGGGCATGCAGCTTTTTCAAAGATTCGTCAGCGTGGTGCAACCGTTACAGATATTGCAATTTTGGTAGTTGCTGCTGATGATGGATTTATGCCTCAAACCGAAGAAGCATTGAAGTTTGCACAGAAAGAAAATGTCCCTGTTATTGTAGCTATAAACAAAATTGATGCGAAAGGTGCTAATGAGGATCGAATTAAACAGCAAATGCAAAAGCATGGTATTAGTCCGGAAGATTGGGGAGGCGATACCCTTTGTACAGGTATATCTGCATTAAAAGGAACCAATGTAGATAAGCTTTTGGAGCTTGTTTTAGTTCAGGCTGAAATGATGGAGTTGAAGGCAAATCCTAAAGGAGATGTTGAAGGTGTTATCATTGAATCTCGCATTGAAGTTGGCCGTGGTGCAACCGCTACAGTTATTGTAAACCGTGGGACATTAAAGCCAGGAGACGTTCTTGTGTGTGGTCAGCATTTTTGTAAAGTCAGAGCTTTGCTTAATGAAAATGGTGAAAAAATGAAGTGTGCAACTCCAGCAACTCCAGTTCAAATTTTGGGTTGGTCAGGAGCTCCAGAAGCAGGTGCAACTTTTAGAATTGCTAAGAACGAAAAAGAAGCTCGTAGGGAAGCTGAGGAAGCTGAACGTTTATTGAAACAGATGGCATCAACAGACGCCCATAAAGTTAAAAGCATTGAAGACTTGATGGCTGCAATACAATCTACTGATAAGAAAATATTGAAGGTAATTATTCGAGGTGATGTTCATGGTAGTGTGGAAGCTTTAGCTGATTGTTTAAATGGGATTAAAAGTGAAAAAGTTTCGCTTGAAATTGTTGATACACAAGTCGGACAGATTAATTTAAATGATGTAAAATTAGCTCATGCATCTCAAGCAGTAATTGTTGGTTTCAATACAAAGCTTGAAAATGGAGTTCAAGCAGCAGCTAAACATGATCAAATTCGTATTTTGCAACATAATATTATTTATGAGCTTATCGACCAGGTTAAAGATTCAATGCGTGAATTATTAGATCCGGAATGGTTTGAGAGCAAATTAGGATCTGCAGAAGTTCGTAAAATATTTGATCTTTCGAAGAGTCAGGTCGCAGGTTGTATGGTTATTGCCGGTAAAATTATGCGAGATGCTTCAGCACGTTTAATTCGAAGTGGTAAAGTTTTAGCAGATTCTAAAATTCAGATGTTAAAACGGTTTAAGGATGATGTTACCGAAGTGAAATCTGGCTATGAGTGTGGTATTGAATTAAGCAACTTATCGATGCCTTATATTGAAGGTGATGTTATCGAGTGTTATGAAATGGTCGCTAAACGTCCCGACTTGTAATTATGGAAAATTTTAGGATTATTCGTGTTAATGAACTCTTGAAGCGTGCGATTAGTGACTATTTACATCAGCATTTTACTGCTGAATCTGTAAGTATAACGATAACGCAAGTAAAAGCTACCGATGATTTAAAAACGGCAGATGTGTATTTTTCAGTGTATCGTCCAGAAGATAAAAATTCTGCATTTCAGTTTTTGAAGAAGATTCGTAACGTAATTCAATATGGTATAAGCAAAGAAGTGCGTTTAAAGTTTACACCACAATTATTTTTTGTTTGGGACAGTGCTTTGGATAAAGCTCATCGTACGTTTGCGTTACTTAATGAGATTGATGCTGAACTTGGTAAAGCTGAAGCGGATGAAGAGTAATAATGTTCGAACAAGAGTTGCAAAGCTTGCAGGGGCAAAAAAAAGAATGCTTTAAAGCGTCTTTAAAATGTAAGTCTAAGCAGGAATGGGATACATTTTTTAATTGCATTGGTAATGCGAATTTTTTCAATTTAACTGAAAGTTTTGAAGTTTGTTCGGAGCCTCAGTATTTTTCTAAAGATCATTTAAAACATAATAGTAATTTTTGTAATGAAATCAGTGTTTTAGGGAAAAATTGCTTTTGCAATGGTGAAGTTGCTATGCTAACAGTAGCTGGGGGCTTAGGTACGCGACTTGGTTTTGCAGGACCTAAGGGATTGGTTCCAGTCACTCCAATAAAACGTAAAACGTTATTTCAAGTTTTTGCAGAAAAATTAAAGGCTTTGCGCAATAAGTATGGCAAAACTTTACATTGGCTTATCATGACTAGCGAAAATACGGATGCTGAAACGCGAAAGGCATTTTCCGATAATGATTGGTATGATAAAGACTATGTTCATTTTTTTAAACAAGGAACTTTACCAGCATTTACAATGGATAACACCTGTGTTTTGGATGAATCAGGGAGTGTGCACTATTATCCAGATGGTCATGGGGGTGTGTTTAAAGCTTTGCAGAAGAGTGGATTCTTAATCCATTTACGTGATTGGGGGATAAAATATATAAGTTATTTTCAGGTCGATAATCCATTAGTAAGTTTGGATGATTGCTTGTTTTTGGGGGTCCATATCTATCAACAATCAGAATTTTCTACTAAAGTTGTAGAAAAAAGATCTCCGGATGAACGCGTAGGTGTATTTGTTCAAGGAAATAAATATTTGAGACTAGTAGAATACAGTGAATTGCCTAAATGTTTGTCTGAAGAAAAAACGACGAATGGAGCCTTAAAATATCGTTGGGGAAATACAGCAATTCATTTGTTAAATTTAGATTTTGTAGAAAAATGTTCTTCCTATGCGTTACCTTTACATGCAACGTGTAAAAAACTGAAACATTGGAAGTATGGAAACTATGTAGAAGAAGAATGTTACAAATTAGAGCAATTTATTTTTGATGCACTTATTCATGCAAAAAAAACAGTTTTATTTGAAATAAAGAGAGATCAAGAATTCAGCCCTGTAAAGAATGCAGCAGGGAATGATTCTTTAGATACTTGTTTAAGGGATCAGATTTCACGTTGGCATTTTTGGTTAAATAAAGTTTTAAAAGTTGACAATTCATCTGAAGAGGAGGAGAATAAAACTAAGCTTGTTGAGATCAGCCCATTGTTTGCTGACAATTTTTCTGATTTTTTAGAAGCTTGGAAAAATTTAAAACAAAAACCAAAAAATTTGCATGGATTGTATTTAGGATGAGTAAGGATATTCTTTTAAAAAAAATAGATAAGGCGTACACCGAATATAAGTTGTTGAAAGATAGTTTTAACAACATTATTAGCTTTTTAGATACCGAAAATTTGCCTGTATGGATGGAAAATTCCATTGAAACTTTAGTTGAAGAAGGACAGTGGAAGGAGTTAAATAATCGCTTTTACAAAGCAATTGAATTTGGTACCGCAGGTATGCGTGGGCGTACAATAGGTGGTATTTCTACGCCTGCTGAAAAAGATGGAGAGCATTATATTCATGCTGCGGTAGGAACGGCTTGTATGAATGATTTAAACATCGTTAGGGCAACGATGGGGTTGTTTAATTATTGCAAGTTATATTTGGAAACAGATTGTGAATTTGCAAAACGTCCTAGCTTAGTCATTGCTTATGATACACGTTATTTTTCAAAACATTTTTGTGAGTTAACTGCATCAACCTGGAGTCAGTTAGGTGGGGATATTTATATTTTTGATGGACCACGTTCGACACCACAATTAAGTTTTTCTGTACGTTATTTGAAGACAACGGCTGGGGTAATGATAACAGCTAGTCATAATCCTTTTTTTGATAATGGGTATAAAGTTTATTTTGAGGATGGAGCTCAGATTAATGAGAAACATGCGTTAGGAATTACGAAGTGTATACAAAAAATTTCTTATACTGAGGCTCTCAGATATTCATCAAAAGATTTTCGTGGAGTGCATCATTTATCTTCATTAATTGATGAAGCTTATTTGGATTGTTGCGAAGATTCTCTTGTTGATGGTAATATGTTTAAACGTTTAAAAACAACTAAGATTGTTTATACGCCATTGCACGGAACAGGGTCTGTTTGCATACTACCTTTATTTAAAAATTTAGGCTGGAATCTTTTAACTTTAGATTCTCAAATGTCGATGGACGGAGGATTCCCTACAGTAAAATCACCTAACCCTGATAATTTAGAAACTTTGCAATTAGCGCTTGAAGAAGCGAAGAAAACAAACGCAGATGCTGTTATTGCTACCGATCCGGATGGAGATCGTATGTCAGCTATGTTAAAAGATGGTAAAGGACAGTGGCAATTATTGAATGGAAATACGATTGCTGTTTTATTAGCAGAGTATCGATTGAATGCCATGAAGGCTTTAGATCTATTGCCTAAAAAACGTAAAAATATAGCGATTATAAAATCATTTGTAACAACCCCATTATTAAAATCCTTTGCAGAAGCTAATGGGTTTAAACTTATTGAAACGCATACTGGTTTTAAATGGATTGGAGAAAAATTAAAGGACTATGAAGAAACTTTTACAAAAAATTTTTTCCGATTACAAGGTTTAAAACTTGATTATTCTCGATGTTCTTATGCTGCAAGAAAAGAATTAATGTCGAAAAATTCTTCATTTTTCTTTTTAGGAGCAGAAGAAAGTTGTGGTTTTTTAGCGAATGATGCTGTGAGAGATAAGGATGCAAATGCTGCTACACTGATGTTTGCAGAATTTGTAGCATATTTGAAAGCTCATGAACTTAGCTATTCTGATTTTTTAGATGAAATTTATTTAAAATATGGGTATTTTAAGGAAGATTTATTAAGCTTTACTTTTGATGGTGCTGAAGGGGTTAATAAAATAAAACGTTTAATGGATTTGTATCGTAGTAAAACAACGAAACGTTACAATAACGTACGAGTATTAACCACGACAGACTTTTTATCTGGAGGCGGTAAGGATGCGGATGGTAAAGAAATTCCTGCAAGCGACTTTATTATTATTCGTTTGTTGGATGGTTGTTCAATTGCTATTCGTCCTAGTGGTACAGAGCCAAAATTAAAAATGTATTTGTTTGCACAAACTAACGTTGAAAAAGGAGAAAATTTAAACGAAATTAAATCCATTATTTCAGAGCGTTTAACCTCTTTAAAAGCTTGGTTACAAAAAGATGTTTCAGAGCGTTTGAAGTAATATCATTGAAATTAAGACAAGCAATAAAGATCTTTATTGTGCTTGGGTGCTAGGTGATGCTAGTGAATTTTACAAGTAACGTATTTGATACTTCGATGTAAATTTATAAAAAGCACTAAGTTTTTCTTGCTTTTATGGTAAAAATATATTTTTATTATTTTTTGTTAAACAATTAACCCTTAACCCTTTATCCTAGATTCTAAAAATAGAAGACGGAGAAAATATGGAATTAGATTACGAAAGTATGTTGGAGTCGGGTGTACATTTTGGTCACCAGACAAAGCGTTGGAATCCAAAATTTGGGCCTTATTTATATAAACAGGTTCATGGAATTTCTATCATTAATTTAGAACGTACGCGTGAGTGTTTGGAAAATGCAGCTAATTTTTTGATGGAAAATATCAAAAATGGTGCAAATGTTTTACTTGTAGGAACAAAACCACAAGCTCAAGAACTTGTTCGTGAATTAGGTCAATCTCTTAATATCCCATTTTGTGCTAACCGTTGGTTGGGCGGATGCTTAACGAACTTTGGAACTGTTAAAACAAGTTTGGCAAAATATCAGCGCTTTTTGGATATGGAAGAATCTGGCGAACTGAATAAATTGCCAAAGAAAGAAAGTTCTGCTATTCGTCGTGAAATGGTTCGTATGCATCGTAGTTTTGAAGGTATTCGTAGTTTAGAAAAACGTCCGGATATTTTGTTTATTGTAGATGCTACGCATGAAGCTATTGCAATTCGTGAAGCTCGTCGTTTACAAATCCCTGTGATTGGAGTTGTTGATACAAATTCTGATCCTACAGTTTTAGATCTTCCAATTCCTGCAAACGATGATTCTGTGAAGTCATTACGAGTTATTTTTGATTATTTACAAGAAGCGATTGCTCAAGGGATTGAATTAAATAAGCTTAATAAAGCTAGTCACAAAGATGTTTCTACTGAAACTTCAAATGTTGCTAAAAAAGCTTGGAATCGTAAGCGTACAGAAGGGGACAGCAAAGCTAAAAAGCCAGTAGGTGAAAAAAAAGCAACTAAAAAAACTTCAAATAAAACGGCTGCGAAAGCAGATGCTAAGGAATCTGTAAAAACTGAGCCTACAGCAATAACGGAGGAAAAATAAATGTCTGAGATTACTGCTCAAATGGTAGCTGCTTTGCGAGCAAAAACAGGGGCTGGACTCATTGATTGTAAAAAAGCACTAGCTGAATGCAATGGTAATGAAGAAGAAGCTATTGTTATCCTTAAGAAAAAGGGGATTGCAAGTGCTGCAAAGAAAGCTGGACGTTCTGCTCAAGAAGGTTCTATTGCTTCTTATATCCACAATGGGGGTAAATTGGGGGTATTGGTTGAAGTTAACTGTGAAACAGATTTCGTAGCTCGTAATGAAGAGTTTCAGCAAGTGGTTTCTGATATTTGTATGCATATTGCTGCAGCTAATCCGGCGTATTTGAAGCGTGAGGATGTCCCACAAGAAGCGATAGATAAAGAAACAGAAATTGCTAAAGCTCAATGTGTAGGGAAACCAGAAGCTGCCATTGCTAAGATTGTTGAAGGAAAACTTAATAAATGGTTTGGGGAAATTTGTTTACTTGAACAACCTTTTGTTAAAGATTCTTCTATGACGATTCAAGGGTTGGTTACGTCTAAAATTGCAAAAATGGGTGAAAATATCGTTATCAAACGTTTTGCACGTTTTCAATTAGGTGAGTAAGTTTTCTTATTGAGTACAAATTTAGAAGACCTTGGGGAATGCCTGAGGTCTTTTTTGTCTTTTTGTTTTTTATATTTAAAATTTAGTTGAGTGATATATAGATTTGTTCTTAAAATCTAAGATATCTATGGATTTTTAGAATTCATCTTGACTTCATAGGTAAAATAAAGTGTGTTATTTATAATGGAATTTTCTTTAGAGAACTATTTGAATGATAAATTAATTAAGGCAGCAACATTGTTGCCTGATTTTGGTGATGATTTTGATCCAGAGATTCGTCCAGCGGATGAGCGTTTTGGCGATTTTCAAGCCAATGGTGTTTTGTCTTATTTTAGTCGTCGAAAGGAAAATCCAAGGGTAGGAGCTCAGCAATTGTTAGATGTATTCAAACAATTAGACATTTTATTTGATGTAACCTTGGCAGGGCCAGGTTTTTTAAATTTCAAGTTGAAAGATACAGGAGTTATTAATTGGCTGAAAATTTTTCATTCAGAAGATTCTTATCAGGGGCATTATAGATCTATTTTTTCTGGTAAAACGGTTGTTATTGATTATTCATCACCCAATACAGCTAAGCGCATGCATGTTGGTCATTTACGCTCTATGGTCATTGGTGAAGCATTGCAGAGATTTATTCGTTTTGGGGGTGGTAAGGTTATTCGAGACAATCACATTGGTGACTGGGGAACGCAGTTTGGCATTCTTTTAATGCAGATAAAAGAAAAGCATTATGACTTTAATGAAATGCCAGAGCAAGCGATTGAAACCTTAGAAGGGTTATATCAAGCTGGAAGCTCAATAACTAAAGAAGACCCAAATGCATTGGAAGTAGCACGGCAAGAATTGGTTAAATTGCAACAAGGAGATGCAGAAAATTTAAGTTTATGGAAAAAAATTAATGAAATTTCTTACCGGAGTTTTGAAAATATCTATAAACGCATGGGCGTAACCTTTGATTATGTACTGGGTGAATCTTTTTACCGTGATAAAGTGAAAGTCGTATACGAAGAATTACAAAAGTATCATTTGGCAGAATTAGATCGAGGTGCGTTAGTTGTCTTTCATCCGGAGCATCCTCGTTTTAATACACAACCGTTTATTATTCGTAAATCTGATGGTGCTTCTAATTATGCTTCAACGGATTTAGCAACTGTTTGTTACCGTGTTGAGAATTTTAAAGCTGATGCTATTGTTTATGTAACCGATTGTCGTCAACGGGATCATTTTGAACAGTTGTTTTTGACAATTAAAAAATGGTTTAAATTAGAAGATTGGCAGGTACCAGAATTATACCATGTTTATTTTGGTACAGTTCTGGATGAAAATGGCAAAGCTATAAAAACCCGCGAAGGTAAACCAATTCAGTTACAGACATTGCTTGATGAAGCTGCGGCCCGTGCTTATACTTTGATATGTGAAAAAAGTCCAGATTTATCAGAAGAAGAAAAGAAGCATGTGGCTGAAGTTGTTGGACTAGGATCTATCAAATATGCTGATTTATCTCAAGAAAGAACAGGAAATTATCGTTTTGAATGGAATAAAATGATAAATTTCGATGGTAACACAGCTCCTTATCTTTTGTATGCGATTGCGCGTATTCATGCAATATTTAGAAAATTAAATCTGAAAACAGCACATTTAGATTTATCTTCATTGGCAGCTTTGAAGTCGTTTACAACAGAAACAGAACGTACATTAGGCCATAAATTATTAGCTTTTCCAATGGCATTAAATTTATCATTGAAGGAATTGAAACCTCACTGGCTGTGCCGTTATTTGTTTGAATTGGCTGGAACATTTTCTAGCTTTTACAATGCTGATAAAGTTATGGTAGATGATATAAATACACGTACAATACGAATATTATTGTGTAAAGCAACATTAGCTACACTTGAATCTGGATTGCATTTACTCGGTTTGGAAACATTGGAGCGAATGTAATGGAGCTTTATTTTTCATGCGCTTTGACATTTTTTCTTTTTATTTATTTCTTATCCTACTGTCAGCAAGAAATAAATTGTGTAGAAGCTTATAAACATATGAGAAAAGGAACGGCTTTTTACTGTAAGAATTGTGGTAAAGTATACCTGGGGTGTAGGGATGATATTGTATTAAAATGCCCGAATTGTTCAAAAGAAAATACAAAATTGAGGTTTTGATGTGGAAAATTTTGATGTACTAGGTAAAAAAGTTTTATGGGAAGAAATTTCTAGTTTAAAAAAATTATATGATCGTTTTGAAGGGATAGAATTTTCAAAGGTAGTACAGCTTATATTAAATCATCGTGGAAAAGTTGTATTTACAGGAATTGGTAAATCTGGTTATATTGCACAAAAGTTGAGTTCTACGTTTAATAGTACCGGAACGCGTTCTGTTTTTTTACATCCTTCTGAAGCATTACATGGTGATCTAGGAATTTATTCCTATGGGGATCCAACCATTTTTTTGTCAAGAAGTGGCAGTACTCAAGAATTATTAAATTTATTGCCTGTCATTAAACAATTTGACTCTCCTGTTGTTGCAATGGTTGGTAACCTTTCTTCTCCTTTGGCTCAAGCAGCAGATTATATATTGGATGCGTGTATTACAAAAGAAGCAGATCCTTTGGGTTTTGTTCCAACTTCAAGTACAACCTTAGCTTTAGCTTTGGGGGATGCATTAGCTTGTACCCTTATGCAAGCACGTGGATTTCAACGGGAAGATTTTTTGAAATTTCATCCGGGAGGACAATTAGGAAAAAGTTTGTCTACTTGCGTTGGTGATGTAACTTGCCCATTAAAAAATGTTGCGTGTGTTGCTCCAGAAACCTCTTTAAGAGATATTGTTATTAACCTAACGCTTAAGCCTTTAGGAGCAGCTTTTGTTATGCAAGATGGCAAATTTTTAGGTCTTATAACGGATGGGGATATTCGTCGTGCAATTCAGAAGACAAATTCGATTGAATCATTATCGGCATCTGAGATTATGACAAAGAATCCTATAAAGGTTTATGCCTCTCTTAATTTGGAAGAAGCCTTGCAAGTTATGGAAGATCGACCACGTCAATTAAGTGTATTGCCGGTTTTTAATAGTGATAATACTTGTTGTGGACTTTTCCGTTTGCATGATGCTTATACCCCTATGTTCAAGGCATAATTTATTGCCAACCTTTTAAGGGCCCTTGTGCAATTCTAAGGGAATTGAGTAGGTCTTCTTCGGTGTGAATGTCAATAGTACCTGCACGTGGGTCATCAAATGTTTCTGGTAATGCCCAAAAATCGCCGTAATTAAATAATCGTTTTGCCGTTTGTGCCCAGACTGCATAAGGCTCAGAAAGCGCTTCACCTTTTTCAATAGCTATTTCAATAGCGCGATCGATGACTTCAGGTTGGCATAATGCAAAATTAATGTTTAAATTTACATGCACGTCTCCAGGGTAATTTTTTAAAATGTGTTGAAATACAGGAATTGAAGGAATATTATCTTGAGCTAATTCTTGTGGTCGTTGTAAAATTTTTACACCTAAAGGAGCAACAGTTCGAGCAATTAATTCGCTTTCTGTAGATACAACAATCTCGTTGATAAGTTTAGAT
>CAKUXH010000001.1 GCA_934700265.1 uncultured Opitutales bacterium | reverse complement strand
ACATTCAGCAGCTATGAATAACAGCTCTGCTTCAGGGAAAAGCTGTGTAGTTGTTTTATAGAAAGTTGATGCTTCTGCAGAACCATAAAGATCTTGTACGATTTTTCCTAAATAGATGTAAACCCGGTATTGCAAAGGGTAATACGTCGTGATAAAACTGAACATTAAAAATGCGTCCTGTAGTACTCCTTGATCGTAAGCTTCTTTGGCGCATTCCATGAGATTTAAAAAGATTTTATCTGAGAAATTACTTTTAATTGTTTCGAAGTTTTCAAAAAACTTATTTAATTCGCCTGTTTTATCATAATTTTTAAATACAATAATGGCTCGTTTTAAAGTTTCCCCTTGTTCTTTTAAGTAAAGTTGCCATTTGGGTTGGTTTTTTAAGATTTCATGCTCCATTTGTGGGGTTAAATCTTTAACTCCAGGGTTTTTGCCAATAAATTGTAGTAAACTAAATAAATAAGATAAGTTATCTTTCATGATTTTCCTTGATAGAATCGTTAAAAACGTAATAAGCGAGTAAAAATCTCATGATTTCAGAAGCTTTTTTGGTTACTTCATGAGATATACTTTCACCTGTTTGGCAAGTTTTACTCTGCACAATAAATTTATTACTTTGGTGTTCCATTTATGTGTCCTTTAATACTTGTTTGCAAAGCGTTTTTATTTCTTGTTTTCAGGATTATTAAGAGCAGATTTTAATTCAGAAATATCTTTCGCAATGTCTTTAATTTGTGGTTCTATTTCTTTAATTGCTTCTCCTATATCTTGTTTATTAGCTTTGTCTGTAGCTTCTAATGTAGCTTTCCCTTCAGCTATTATCTCGCTGCCATTTTCTTTAATTATATCTTTTAGAGCCTTCCCAATGTATCTTTTTGCTAGATTGAGTGCAAGTCTTACCCCGCCACAGAGGTTAAGACCTGTTGTTGTAAATAGTTCTTTTATTTTTTCGCCTAAGGTCGAATTGGCATTGGTAGCAATTCTGGCAATTAAAGTGCCTGTACCGGCAGTGAATAAGACGGCGCCTCCTACCAACAAAGGGATAGCTAAAGGAATACCGGCAATGGAGAGAGTAGCGCCTATTCCTGTAAAGATACTAGCAAGGGCACCTAAAACTATTCCGGTAGTACCTAAACATTGTCCTGTTTTGATAAGCGTATCTGCTGTTTTGCTATTTAATTTGCTAAGAATAAAGTCTTTTCCTTGACACAACTTTGTAAGTATAGTTTGTCGTAAACTTGCTTTATTTTCTGGTTTTTTCTCATTCCCAATTTCAGCGACATTACTGTTTTGGGGTAAGTCTTTTATTGTTCCCACATTTACACTCATATTATTTCCTAGTTTTGATTAAAAAATTCACGGATAGTATTGTAGACATTTTCAAAAGATTTGGTGGTAGTAAACGTTCCTTTTATGTCATCAGGTACATTGAAGCAAACATTCTTATATGAAAAATTCTTTTGTGTTAAAAATTCATTTGAACGTGCAAAGCCAATGTATGTTCTCAGTGAAATAAGGCCTTTAAAATTAAACTGAAATTCTTCAATTAAGCACCCCTTATTAAAGTTGGAATGAGCAGTTTTTTTAGCAACATTTTCGCATAATAGTTGCAAATTATTGATATCACTTTGCTTTAATGAACACATATGAAAACATTCCATTTTAAGCTTTTCTAACTGAAGTGTTTTATTTAATAATGATGTCCATTTAAGCTTTAAGTCTATGGTTTTAAATTTTAAGAAATCAGAAGAAAAAAATCCGTCAGGATTTGATAAACTTACATTATGTAATATAATTTCTCCTGTAATTAATTTTACTTCTGCTTTTTGAATTTTACATGGGAATCCTGTAAGTTTTTCAACTCCATACGATAGCCCAATTGGTAACCAATGTTGCATTGTAATTGGCAATAAAACCAATAACCATGGAAGCGAGAAAATGCATCCTAAAACTAACCAAACTAAAGCTCGAAACGGTAATAACATTAAACTTATCATATAAATTTATTATACAATTTCTAAAAAAAAATATCAAGTAATAAATTTTTGTTTACTTGTTTTTTTATTGTTACCGAAAAAATTAATGTAATTGATGTAAATTTGCGGAAATCAGAAGCATAATACAGCTAAAATAATCCTATATCAAGTCTAAATGAAAATGAACTGCAGTGGATTTATAAGGTAAGATGATAAAGTTGTACTTTAACTAGATAAAAAAGAATACAATTTGTGCACCAAATAAAACGGCTAAAATGAAGTAGGTTATTTTAAAAAATAGGTCACGTTTACGCTGGCGATTTTTTGAAACTTTATCAAATGCGAAACAATGGGTGATATCTTTTGGGCTGCTCATGAAATAAATTAGATTATAATTTTTAAGATTCTGCAACTAAATTTTCTAAATGATAGCAGTGGCTACCTTTCAAGTATATACAATTAAAATTCTCTTGAGATAACAATGCTTGAGCTTCTTCGGTTGTATCAAAGATATGTATTTGTCGATGGTGTGCCCCACATTTTATAAGTCCTTCTGCAATAGCTTCTTTAAATTTGCCAATACAAATAAAAGTATCATCGACAGTAATGTGTAAATTATTAGCAATCGCTTGATTATATTCGTAACTTCTTTTGCCAAGTTCTAACATGCTCCCTAAGACAAAACACATGTATTTAACTTTTGGGGCTTCTTTATAAAAATGCTGCAGGCTATCGGTGAATGACAATGGATTTGCATTGTAGCAATCGATAAAGTAATGACGTTGATTTATGGTTTTCCATACACCACGATTTTCAAAAGGTTTCCATTGTTGCAATCGTTGTTGAAGAAGTTGAGTAGCAATGCCTTTTTGCATAGCAATGCCTATGCACATAGCAAATGTTTCAATAGCACCGCTCCCAATTAAAAAAGGGACCTCAAAAAGTGTATCATTTATTTCGATCTTCCAGCCATTATTGGTAGGAGTTTTTTTATAAAAGATTGAATTTTTTGATGTTATATTTCTTATTTTTGTGAAAATAAATGAAGTGTTCTTTTGTGCATTTAAGTGGTTAAATTCTGCTGAATAATATATGTTATTTTTTGCACAATTTAATAATTTAAATTTTTCAATAGCGATAGAATTTATAGAAGAAAAATTTTCTAAATGAACCGGAGCTACATTTGTTAAGAATGCATCATTTGGCTGAAGTATTTTTGCTAATGTATCCATCTCATTAGGATGACTTATTCCAACTTCTAGAACAGCGTTTATATGAGTTTCAGGATCTATTTGTGTGATAGAGTAGGGAAGTCCTAAATGATTGTTGAAATTTCCTTCGGTCTTAAAAGTGTCTTTATTGCCTAATAGCAATGCTAATAATTCTTTGGCGGTAGTTTTACCACAACTTCCTGTTATTCCAATGATATTTGTTGTTAATGTTTTTCGATAGTTTTTAGCAATCGATTGAAATGCTTTAAGCGTATTTTTAACAATTAACTGAGGAAGTTTGCAATTTGAAATAGGATGTTCAACAATAGCTGCAGTTGCACATAAATTTTCAGCTGTTTGTACGTAACGATGCCCATCATTATTTTGATTTTTTATAGCTAGAAAACATTCATTTTTGTTTAGTTTTCTTGTATCAAAACAAAAATTATTAATGACATGTTTTGGTTGGGAAGTCCACGTTCCTGAAGTCCATTTTTGCAATAAATAACTATCAAATTGTTTCATCAATTTTTAGTTTTTGTTTGACAAAATTGTTCAACAATTTTTCTGTCATCAAAAGGGAATAGCTGTTCACCAATTTCTTGATATTGCTCGTGTCCCTTCCCTGCGATAACAAGACAGTCTCCGGGGTTACAATACTGCATGGCAGCACAAATAGCTTCAGCCCGATCTTCTATGAATTTTATTTTGTCCGGATGTGTTATTCCTGCCAGCATATCATCAAAAATTTGTTGTTGCGATTCGGTTCTCGGATTATCACTTGTAGCCCAAGCTACATCTGCATAAGTTTCTGCGATGTGCGACATGATAGGACGTTTTGTACGATCTCTATCGCCTCCACATCCAAAAACAAGGCATAATTTCTGTTGAGTTAATGGACGAAGTGTTTGCAAAACATTACGTAAAGCTTCAGGTTTATGGGCAAAATCAACAAAAACTTTTACCCCTAAGGTATTGCTAACTTCTTCAACACGTCCAGGAACTGCATTGAAACTTGATAAACTAGGAATGATTTTGTTTAGGTCGTAACATTGTGCATAACAAATCCCTAATGCAATCAAGCAATTATATATGTTAAATAGCCCTAACAATGGAATTTTAATATCCCATTCTCCTTGTGGACATACGAGATGAAACTGAGTTCCGTTCAAATCCGTATAGATATCTTTAGCTTGAAGGGTTGCTGGTGTTTGAATACCAATGGTTGTTATATTTAAATTTTTTGGTATTTCATTTATAAGACGCTGTCCATAAACATCATCTAAATTAATGACTGCATTTTTTAGATTTTTTTGAAAAAATAATTGCTTTTTGGCCTGAAAATAAGCTTCCATATTTGGGTGATAGTCCAGATGTTCTAAGCTTAGGTTGGTAAAAGCTGCTGTTTCAAAAGAAAGGGCTGAGACACGTTTTTGTTCGATGGCATGCGATGAAACTTCAAGAATAGCGTTTTTTTTCTGTGCTTGAACCATTTCATCTAAATAACTAGTTAGACTTAAAGCATCTGGAGTTGTTCTTGAGGCTGGTAAGATACGCTGGCCAAGATCATAATGTAAGCTGCCTAGAAGTCCTGTTTTTTCATGAAGAGCTTCTTTGTAAATATGCCTTAATAACCATGAAGTTGTTGTTTTACCACTTGTTCCTGTTATACCAATTAAACGTAATTTTTGATCTGGCAAATTGTAAAAGGTTTTTGCAATTTGGCTAAGCGCTTCACGGACATCTTCCACCTGAATTTGTATGATATGTGATAAACGAGGAAGAATATGTTCTGTTATAATGACTTCCGCTCCACGTGCAATAGCTTGTTCTACGAAATCGTTACCATTATGCTTTGTTCCTGGAATAGCAAAAAATAGGCTGTTAGATTGTACGAAGTTGCTATGTAATGATAAACTATGAATGATTGGGTTGGTTTTAGGTCCTACTGTTTTTTTGATTTTTAAAGATTGAATAAGTGTTTTTAAATCAATGGGTTTGGACATAAATTTCAGTATGGGAAATGTTAAGGCTTTTGTAAATGTTGTGTAAGATAAGAGTGTATTGTTAAGCATGGTGGGTTACAAAGGTTTTACTTCGGGTTCTATTTTTAAATAAGGAATGATCTGTTCAGCAATTTCCTTAAAAATTGGAGCGGCTACTACGGATCCATAACCTGTACCAGTAACGTGAGGAGAGTCTACAGTGATCGTAATTTGGACTTGTGGCTTTTGATTCGGGAAGAATCCAGAAAGAGATGCAATGTGTTGATTATGGGAATAATGTCCATCGATAATTTTTTGTGTAGTTCCAGTTTTTCCTGTAACATTGTAATTTGGAATATAAGCCTTAGAATGATTAGAGAGTAGCAACATTTTACGCATAATTTTGGACGTTTGTTCATTGATAACTCGACGTCTTACTTTAGAACTAAAGGTTCGGATAATATCCCCGTTGGCTTTATATATGTGATGAACAAGTTGAGGATAGAGTAGGGTACCACCGTTGGCAATAACTCCCATTGCATAATGCATTTGAAAAAGAGAACAGGCTAGACTGTGTCCAATCGGTAAGCGTGTAATTGTAAGACCATCCCACTGGTTGATAGGATGAAAAATTCCATTTGTTTCTCCTTCGAGATGGGATTTTGTGGAAGATCCAAAGCCGAATAATTTTCCATAATGATAGAGTTTTTCACCTCCTAACTTAAAGGCTATTTGAACAGTACCTTTATTACTGGAATTTGATAGAATTTCACCTACGGACATTTCTTGATTAAATGTTTTCCAATCGTGAGGTAAAGGAAGTTCTTTATTATTATAAATTGCTTTAGTTAATCCACAATTAAATGTATCATTAGGCGTAATAGAACCGTTGTCTAAGGCAGCACTGACTGTTATCGCTTTAAAGACAGATCCTGGTTCATAAATATTGGTAATGGCTCTGTTGGTTAGTTGATCGAGAGAATATTGATTATAATAATTTGAGTCAAAATATGGATAATTTACAAGTGCTAAAATTTCACCTGTATGTGGTCGAGAAATCAGTATTTGAATGGATTGTGGGGTGAATTTATCGAAGAAAATTTTTGCAACATTTTCAGTGATATTTTGGATATGATTATCAATCGTTAATTCAATTGTATACCCATTGATAGGTTTTATTTGATTTTTTCGGTACTGTACAAGTTCATTGTTTTTACCGTTAACTTCATAAGCTAGATAACCACATTGCCCATTTAAATAAAATTGCATCATTTTTTCAATGCCGCAAACAGGGACGCCTTCTTGATTAACAAAACCAATCACATAACTCAAACTTGGGGCGTGTAGGTAAATTCGTTTTTGTTTTTCATTTCCATAAACACCACGAATACGCAATTGCTGGATTTTTTTGTAGGTAGATTCTGAAACATTATTTTGAAGAGGTTTCCATCGACAAGAAGATTTGTGCCAAATATTTTCTAAATTATTTAGATTTATATCTAATAGATAGGATAATTTTGGTAGATAAACTTTATCTTTTTCTTGTATTTGAGTTAAGTCTACGCCTACATCATAAACTTTTTTTTGAGTTGCTAAACATCTGCCTTTGCAATCAATGATTTGTCCACGTGATGCAGGTAATACGCGTACGCGTTGACGTGCTGTTTCAATAAAATTTGTAAAATTTCCTTTATTTAATCCAAGAAAAATTAATCTTCCTCCAATGACAACAAATCCTAATCCTAGAAGGATTAGAACAATATAGTAGCGTTTTGAAGTGAGAAGCGACATCAATGATTAAAGGCAAGTGGTATGTAGGTGTTAGTTTCTTGAGATGTGGATATCCAAATAACTTTTTGAGACTGTATTGGTTTTGTATGAGACATGTTTTCGTTATTAAGTTTTGCGATACATAAATCGGCTCGTTTGTTAAGTTCTACAAGACTAGAAAGATGTTTTTCCAAAATTCTGTTTTGTGAAGCTTGTAAGTAAACTTGTTGTCTCATCCAAAGTAAACTAAAAGCTCCTGTAAGTATTAGGAGAAAGCAAAATATGAAATAACCTTTGTGCTGTAATAATTTCATAGTTTTTTCAGTATCCTTAATTTAGCCGATCTTGAGCGAGGATTGTTTATAATCTCTTCTTGGGTTGCAACGATGGGTTTACGAGATAGCAATTCTGCCTGTATTTTTTTTAATTGTCTAGGTTGAGAATCAAAGCGATTTAAACTTCGACCACACCATTCATAAAAGTGTTGTTTAACAATACGATCTTCTAAAGAATGAAAAGTTATAACGGCTAAAATACCTTTTGATTTTAAAGTATTAAAAGCAGCTTCTAAACCTTTAGTGAGGTGCCCCAATTCATCATTTATGGCGATGCGTAGTCCTTGAAATACACGAGTGGCTGGATGTACGCCTGGCTTTTTTGAACGATAAAGTGAGGTATGTTTATCTAAAAAATCAGCAAACTGTAACGTGGTTGCCCATTCGTTTGTTTCGCGGTAAGCTAAAATATTTTTAACAACTGAACGCCATTGAGGTTCTTCACCAAATTCCTTGATAGCTTGAATAAGTTGGTTTTCAGATGCTGTTTGCAAAAATTGTTGTGCGGAAAGTCCTTTTTGAGGATTCATTCGCATATCAAGTGGACCTTCATTGCGGAATGAAAAACCGCGTTGAGCATTGTCAAGTTGAAAAGATGAAACACCTAGATCTAATAGAATACCATCAAAAGTTTTTCCTAAGCTTTCTATTTGTGAAAAATTTATAGCTTCAAAGGAAAAGCGTTTTGGGTATTTTTCTTTTAAAATGCTAGCGCGATTTATAGCTTCTGGATCAATATCAAGACCGATAATCGTTAAGTTATTATTTTGTTCAAGTAGTGCTTCAGAATGTCCTCCACCACCGAATGTTCCATCGATTAAAAATCCTGTAAGGTTTTTAAAGGTTGTTAGTATCGCATCTTTTAAAACTGGGATATGTCCTTCCATATTTATAATCCTAATTGTTGTAGTAATTGACTCATCTCATTTTCTTCGGTGTTTTGTGAATTGAGGTAAGCTTTATATTTATTAGGTTCCCATAGATTAAAGGTGGCATAACTTCCGACTAAGAGGACAGATTTTTCAATGTTGGCATGCTGCACTAATTTTTCGGAAAGCGTAATTCGACCTTGTTTGTCACAACCAAATGTATCTGCCTGAGAAAACAGTTTTGCGAGTACTTTTTGTCCCTTTATATCGCCAAGACTTACTTCAGAAACTTTTTCTTCAAGTCGTTCTACCATTTTAGGAGGGTATATGGTGATACATCCAATAGGATTAGGTAAGGCGAGGTAAACATCTTCGTTGTCGCCAGAAAAACGCCATTTGGAAGGAATGCATAAACGATTTTTAGCATCTAATTGATGCGAAAACTCGCCTACAAACACGTTTTCCCCTAAAATTCCCATACGATAGAATATATTATTTATTGCTCCTATTTACACCATTAAGCCCCACTTTCTCCCATAAGTCAATAAAAAAGTAGTTTTTGCCGGTGATTTTTTTGATTGTTGTGCTGAGTTAGCCTCGATAATCGTTAGATAAGTAAATATATTTTTTGTTTAATGAAGAAATTGATTCTAAAAAACCCTATTGCAAGATTTCTGGAATATGTTATAATAAAGTTATGCAGGCAAGATTAAGAGAGTTAGTTGAAAAGAAGGTATGGATTGGTTTAGATGGATTTGTGGATAAAATTGTTCAGCCGGTTAAAGAACGAAAAAGAGTAGGTAAAGATTTTATACCGTTTAGTAGTTTGAGTGTTTTGGGTGAAAAAATAAAACAAGCGAGTAAATCTAATTTGAACATAGAACTTTATCCTAAGTTTGAAAAAATGGGAGGAAATGGTCCTTTATTGGCGAATGTGCTGGCAAACTTTGGAGCGAAGGTCGATTATGTAGGTACTTTAGGAGATCCTATTCATCCTGTGTTTGAAAATTTTTGTAAAAAAACACATGTAATTTCATTGGGGATGCCAGGTGAGTCGAGTGCTTTGGAGTTTGCAGATGGAAAGTTAATTTTAGGGAATACGTATCCAATGGATAGTATTACGTATGAACTTTTAACGCAAAAAATTTCTGAGGATGAGCTTATAAAAACATATAGTGAATCATCACTTATTTCTTGGCAAAATTGGACGATGATCTTTAATATGAATGACATCTTTGATAAGATTTTGCAGCATATTTGGCCTAAAGTTTCAATGTTAGACAAACGTATTTGTTTTTTTGATTTAGCAGATCCTGCAAAGCGTTCAGTAAAAGATATTTATAAATTATTAGAATTACTTTTTCAGTTTAAAAGTAGAGCAAAGGTATATTTAGGGCTTAATCGTTCTGAAATAAAGCATGTTGGGATGTTATTAAATCTTCCGTCTCCACAAGTAGAAATTGCACATTTAGATTATCAACAATGGGTGGAAAATATACGACAAAAATTAAAGTTAGATGGGGTTATTATGCACTGTTGTGAAGGAGCTATTGCAAGCTGTTGTCATGAAACTGTTTTTGTTCCAGCGTTTAAAGCTAAACAGTTGACTTGTTTAACGGGGAGTGGCGATCACTTTAACGGGGGTGTGTTAGGTGGACTTTTAATGAATTTATCACTTGAACAATGCTTAGTTTTAGGTCATATTACTTCTGTGTTGTACATCGAATTAGGGAAAACGCCTACTTTGGAAGCGATACAAAATTTTTACAATAGAATGGCAAACAAAGGAAATTATTATGAAAAACAAAGATAGAGGCGTGTTTATCACATTTGAAGGTTGTGAAGGGTGTGGTAAAACGACCCAGATTGGTCTTCTTTCCGAACGTTTACAAAAGGCGAGCAAGGAAATTTTTGTAACGCGTGAGCCTGGAGGAACGACAGTAGGTGAAATGGTGCGTCACATCCTTATTGGAAATGAAGTTAATAAGATGTGTCCAGAGACTGAACTACTTTTGTTTGCTGCAAGCCGAGCACAGTTGGTACGAGAGATACTTATTCCTGAATTAAAGCGTGGAAAATTTATTTTATGCGATCGGTTTTTAGATTCTACAACTGTTTATCAAGGTGTTGCGCGTCAATTGGCGCAGGGACCAGTAAAAGCCATCAATGATTTTGCGGTTGGGAATTTAATGCCCGACTTGACGATTGTTTTAGATATTCCTGCAGAAGAAAGCCGTTTGCGCGTGCAGCGGCGTGTTAACAGTGTTCCCGATAGAATTGAAAAAGAAAGTATTGATTTTTATGCAGCGGTTCGAGAAGGTTATCTTTATTTGGCAAAGGAGCTTCCAGAACGTCTTGTGCTCATTGATGGAGCTAAAGATGTTACAACGGTTAGCAATGCTATTTGGGAAGCTGTAGAAGCTAGATTTCTAAAGTAAATGGATAATAACGTATACTTTTCTAAGGTACCACAAAGTGTTCTCGTTTCAGGGAACAATATAGAAGTTGTTTCTGAATTTGTTGAAAATTGGGCAGGTAAATTATTAAAAGTAGAGGATAAAATAGTAAAAAAACATCCTGACTTTTATGCAATTTATCCGGCTAATAAGATGCGGCAAATCAATGTGGATGCGCTTCGGGAATTTAACAGAAATGTCTATACAACTTCGCAACAGGGTGGACGTAAAGTTTTTGTTATTTACGAGGCGGATCGTTTGAATACCGCTGCTGCCAACGCTTTGTTAAAAACATTAGAAGAGCCTACAGATTCTTCTTCTATATTCTTGGTAACTACACGTCCTTATGATCTATTACCTACCTTAAGAAGTCGTTGTTGGTGGGTGCAAATACCTTTGCATGGAGACCAGGTGTTGGAAGAAAATTTACAGGATTGGCTTACTTGTTTTAAAGAACTTCTGATAGAATACATAAAAGATAATATTCCTGTTTCTCCATTAAAGATTTACGGTCTTCTTTATCGACTTCAGGCTTATGTTACTCAGAAATCAGAATCAATAAAGGTTGAAGATGAACTATTGGATGAGGAGGCAAAAATTGCACAAAAATCTCGATTAGAAAAGCTGATTATACAAGCAGTTTTTAAAGCAATTGAAGAGTGTTTGAGTGAGTTGGTGGAAGAGATTCCAGTTGCACGAGTTTATTATCCTAATTGGATTCGATCTTTAGAGATAAGTTTTGGAAGAACGGAAGTTAATTTTGGAGTTGTACCAGCATTGGAAGCATTTCTTTTACAATTTTGTAAGGCAGAAAGTCGATTATGAATACACTTGATTCGTTAAAGCAGTATACACGTGTGGTTGCGGATACGGGAAATTTTGAAGAAATCGCAGCTTTAGTTCCTGAAGAAGCAACTACAAATCCAACGCTTATCTTAAAAGCATTTCAGTCAGGAAATGAATTGGAAATTATTGAAGAAGCTAAGACCTTAGTGCCTATATCTTATGCTTCGATGGATTTATTGTCGGCCTGTTCTATTGTTATTGCAAAAAGGATTTTACAGTCTATTACAGGGCGTGTATCAATAGAAGTGGATGCTCATTTATCCTTTGATACAGAAGCAACCGTTATAGCGGCAACTGGTTTGATTGACATTGCTGAAAAAGCAGGAATTGATCCTAAGCGTATCCTTATTAAAATTGCCTCCACTTGGGAAGGTATTCAGGCGGCTAAAATTTTGGAAGCCAGAGGAATTGCTTGTAATTGTACGCTTATTTTTCACAAGATTCAAGCATTGGCTTGTGCACAGGCTCAGGTAACATTGATTTCTCCGTTTGTTGGACGAATTTATGATTGGTATAAATCGAAAGGTTTGTGCAATGAGCAAGATGAAGATCCTGGAGTAAAATCCGTTAAAGAAATTTTTTATTTACTGAAAAGCCAGGGATATAAAACAGAAATTATGGGTGCCAGTTTCCGTAATATAGATGAGATTTTAGCGTTATCGGGTTGTGATCGACTTACCATAGCGCCTAAATTTTTGAAAGAATTACAGGAAAGGCGAGAGGTGATAAAACCAATTCTTGTTCAACCTGCTTTGAGGGGAAAAATGTCATTAGTGTCTGAGAAAGAATTTCGTTGGCAGTTCAATCAAGATGCAATGGCTACTGAGAAGTTAGCAGAAGGTATTCGGCTGTTTGCTAAAGATTGTGACACATTGACTCAAAGATTAGCTGAGCTTTAGTTTAAATTACAGTTGGTAGGAATAAAATGAGAATGGCAAATTTATTTTAAAACAATGGAATAAGTTGATTATAATTAAGTTTAAAAAAAGCTTGTCATTATTTTTTAAATATATTTTATTGCCAGTGAATTGGTGTTAAAAAATAAAAATGGCCGAAACGATAAAATTAAAAGATACGTTGAATTTACCGAAAACGAATTTTCCAATGCAAGCGCAATTGGTGAAGCGAGAACCTGAGCGTTTGGCTTATTGGGAAGAAAGTCATTTGTATGATTTAATACAAAAGAAAAATGCAAACCATCGACGTTTTGTTTTGCATGATGGTCCTCCTTTTACCAATGGAGATGTACATATTGGAACAGCATTAAATAAAATCTTAAAAGATATTATTTTGCGTTATAAGAGTATGCAGGGTTTTTCAACACCTTACATTCCTGGATGGGATTGTCATGGGTTACCTATTGAGCATAAAGTTTCCAAAGAGCAGCCAGAATTATTAAAAAATCCGGTCGAATTAAGAAAAGTTTGTGATCAGTTTTCAGAATCATTTATAAAACGCCAAGAGGGCCAATTCAGACGTTTGGGTATTGTTGCAGATTGGGAACATGCATATAAAACTAAAAACCCAATTTATGAATCAAATGTTCTTAAAACTTTTGCAAAATTTGTAAAAGCAGGCCTTGTTTATCGTAGTAAGAAACCAGTTTATTGGTCTATCCCTTGTAAAACGGCTTTAGCGGAAGCTGAAATTGAATATAAAGATCATGTTAGTACAACTATTTGGGTTAAGTTTTATTTGAAAAATCCGGAGGCTTTTGGCCTTGAGAAAAAAACAGCAGTAGTTATTTGGACCACGACACCATGGACTTTACCTGCTAATCGTGCTGTTGTTTTATCGCCTAGTTTGAATTACGTGGCTGTAAAAACGAATGAAGAGTCTTATATCGTTGCAGAATTATTGGTTGAAAATTTTGTTAAAGACTGTCACATTGAATCTTATTGTTTAGATAAAAATTTTTTAGGAAAAGTGTTAGAAGGTGCTAAAACACAGCATCCGTTTTTAGATTTAGAAAGTCCTATTGTTTTAGCTGATTATGTTACTTTAGATGCGGGAACAGGTTGTGTACACACTGCACCAGGGCATGGCATTGATGACTACAATACCGGATTACGTTATCATTTGGAAATTGCTTGTCCAGTGGATGATAGTGGCGTTTTTACACAAGAAGGAAATATGCCGGTTGAGTTGGTAGGTAAAGCTGTCTGGACGCCCAAGGGAGATTCCCCAGCGAATGATGCGGTAATAGCGTTATTAAAACAAAAAAATGCACTTTTAAATGTTGCACCTTATACACATTCCTACCCACATTGTTGGCGTTCTAAGTCTCCTGTTATTTCTCGAGCATTGCCTCAGTGGTTTATCCATTTAGATGGGTTGAAAGAGAAGGCACGTGTTGCGATTGATCATGTCAATTGGATGCCAGAGTGGGGGAAAAATCGAATTTCTGGTTCGGTTGCTGCTCGTCCTGATTGGTGTATCAGTCGCCAGCGGACTTGGGGAATCCCATTACCTGTATTTTTTGATGAGAATGGACAAGTTTTGTTAGATGCAGATGTTATTCAACAAATTGCTGATAAAGTTGCTGTTTATGGAACACAATGGTGGTTTGAAAATGAAGCACAGACGCTGCTTGAAGGAATTAAATTACCAGAAGGGTGGTCTGTAAAAACCTTACATAAAAGTAATGATACCTTAGATGTTTGGATTGATTCAGGTTGTAGTCATGTAACTGTATTGGAGGCAAATGGTTGGGAGCCAGCAGATTTATATTTAGAAGGTAGCGATCAGCATAGAGGATGGTTCCAATCATCTTTATTAACCACGCTTGTTGATAAGGATCGTGCTCCTTATAAATCTGTTTTAACACATGGATTTTTTGTGGATGAAAATCGTCGTAAGATTTCTAAAAGTGATGGAAGTCCACAGACTGCAGAGGCATATACAGCCAAGTATGGTGCCGATATCCTACGTCTATGGGTAGCTTCGGAAGATTATCGCAATGATATCCCCGTGTCTGAAAACATTATTCAGCACGTTATTTCAACCTATCGAACACTTAGAAATACCTTACGTTTTCAATTAGGTAATTTGTTCGATTTCGATAAAAATAAGGATCGAATTGTGTATAATAATATGTTACCAATTGATCGTTGGATTTTGAGCGAAACGAATGTGCTTGTCTTGGAAGTTACACAAGCCTATGAAAATTATGATTTTCATAGAGTGTATCAGGCGATTAACCGTTTTTGTACGTTGACTTTATCTGCACGTTACCATGATATTTTGAAGGATCGTTTGTATACATTGCGTTCGGATGGTGCAGAACGTCGTTCGGCTCAAACAGCGTTGTATGAAGTGTGTCAAACTTTACTACGTTTGATAGCTCCAGTGTTAACATTTACCGCAGATGAAGCTTGGGGGTATTTGCAAGGAAATTCTGATTTTGGCTATGAGCATTCTATTCATTTGGAGAATTTTCCTGTTGTAGTAGAATTATATAAAGATGAAGTTTTAGCTCAAGATTTTGAAGTATTATTCAAGGTAAGGGAAGCTGTACAAGCTGAGCTTGAGAAGTCGCGTCAACAAAAAATCATAGGTCAGTCTTTGGATGCCCAAGTCTTATTGTCAATAGGTAGTCAAAATTCTGTGGAGGCTGTTTTGAAAAAATATAAGGATCAACTTCCTGAATATTTCATTGTATCCGCTGTTCATTTGAATATACTTGAAGGAGCTTATGCTGACTTATCTATTGTTGTAAAACATGCGGATGGCGTACGTTGTCCTAGAACATGGCGTTGGGTGGATAAACTTGTTGAAGTTGAAGGATTTGGGGAAGTTTCAGAACGTTGTGTTGAAGTTTTAAAAGCTTGGAAGGCAAAACTATAAGAATTGAGGATATCATGAAGCAGGATTTGAAAAGTTTATTGAAAGCCGCATGTTCTCGAGGACGATTAAATAAGACGATTAATAATCGTGATGAGCATTTCCTCATGAGCGATGTTGATAATGTTATTGCAGAAAGGGAAAAAGCAGCTAATACCGTAAGTCAAAATCGTAAGATAACGGTAGAAAATAAAAAAGAAGTTGCTAAAGTTACCGAAAAGCGCGTATTTAAATCAGCTTCATTGAGTGATATTTTAGGGTTTAATCCTCAAAAACCGGCAAATATTGAAAAGAACAAGTCAGAAGCGGGGGCTGTTCCTGAAAAATGGCAAAAATACTACGATAAAATGTTACATATAAAAGAGCTTTTGCAAAAAGGAGAGGTACCTCGTTCTGAAGAGGATGAAAGTTTGTTGGAGTTAATTTCAAATCCTAAAGAAGTTTTGCAGGAGATTGATGCAGCTATCAAACGAATTTTTGATGGGACTTATGGAATATGTGAAATGACTGGACAGGCTATATTACCAGAACGTCTGGAATCAATTCCTTACACGCGTTATTCACTTGAGGGACAACGGCAGATGGAAGAAGCTAAACGCATGCGCCTTTTAGCCCAGATGGCTAATACTCAGCGTATTTCTGAAGATGAAGACATTGATAATGAGCCTAAACGTCCATTTTATGAGGATAATGAAGATGAAGATCTAGAAGCAGAATTAGAAGAATGAAAAAAATATATATATTTTCATTCATTATTTTTCTTGTCGATCAAGTTACAAAATGGTTGGCGTTAACCTTTTGTAGCTATCCCATAAAGCTTACATCCTTTTTTTCACTTACACTTGTTTTTAATCCGGGAAGTATTTGGGGATTAGGTGCTCATTGTACTTACATCCTTGCATTTTTGGGCGTTTTGGCTATAATTTTTCTTATTTTGTATCTGCCAAAAATACACCAACATACTCAATTAATATGGCTGGTAGGGTTGCTTATAGGAGGAATTGCAGGGAATACCTATGATCGATTATTTAGAAGTTACGTTATCGATTTTCTCGATTTTCATATTGATACTTGGCATTGGCCTTGTTTTAATATTGCAGATATTGCTATTACTCTTACTTGTTTTTTCTTAATTTTTTTGTTTAAAAAATAAATTTACGCAAAAGGGAAATAGCTTATTTTTTAAAAAACTATTTCCTTGTTTTCTATTACAATTTCCAGATATCTTCGACGTAATCTTTTATAGTACGATCGCTTGAGAAATATCCTAAGCGGGCTGTATTGAGCAATGCTTTTTGAGCCCAAGCACGCTGATTTTCATAAATTTTTTCTATCTTTTCTTGCATACTACAGTAAGAATCAAAATCTGCTAAAACAAAGAATGGATCTCCGCCTTCCAACAAACCGCTGCGAATATTTTTCATTGGATTGTGACCGTTTTCGCAGAAAAAATCAGATTCCATCCAATCTAAAATTGCTTTTAAATTAGGATTCGATTGATAAATATAATAGGGATTATAACCCTGTTTTTGTAACTTCTCTAGGCTTTCGACCGTATTGCCAAAAATGAAAATATTTTCTGGACCTACCTGTTCTAACATTTCAACATTAGCTCCGTCTAACGTACCAATGGTACAAGCTCCATTAAGCCCGAGTTTCATATTTCCTGTGCCCGAAGCCTCTTTACCTGCTGTTGATATTTGTTCCGATAGATCAGCTGTTGGAATAATTTTTCCAGCCAAAGTAACTCCGTAGTTAGGGAGAAATACGATTTTTAAGGCATCTGAAATGCGTTTATCGGTATTAACTTTTTGAGCAAGTAAGTTAATGCCATGAATAATTTCTTTTGCTGCATGATATTCAGGGGCAGCTTTCCCTGCAAATATTACAACACGTTTAAAATCGGTTGAGCGTTTTCCATGCAGTAAATCGTAATACAATTTTAAGCAGTGAAGCAGGTTTAGATGTTGACGCTTGTACTCATGTAAGCGTTTGATTTGGACATCAAATAGCGCTTCTGGATCAATGAATATATGGCATGTATTTTCGATAAAACGTGCTAAATTACATTTATTAGCTTTTTTAATTGCCATGTATTCTTGTAAAAAAGCATCGTCTTCTACATGCTTTTCTAACTGTTGAAGCTGTTTTAAATCTGTTATCCAGTGATCATTACCTAATGTTCTAGTAATTAAGTTAGCTAATTTAGGATTTACAGATTTTATCCATCGGCGAGGTGTAACACCGTTTGTTTTATTATTAAATTTTTTAGGATAGAGTTCATTAAATCCAGGAAATAGTTTTGTTTTAAGCAATTCTGTATGCAGTTTTGCAACTCCATTAACAGAAAAACTAGATACCACCGAAAGGTAAGCCATACGGACGTATTGAGGATAACCTTCCTCAATAAGCGAAAGTTGACGTTTCTTTTCTGTATTACCTGGCCATTTTTTTTCAACTTCGTTATCAAGAACCCATTGATTAATTTCGTAGATAATTTGTAGATGTCTAGGAAGTACTTTTCCTATCAGCGGAACGCTCCATTTTTCAAGTGCTTCGGGTAAGAGCGTATGATTTGTGTAAGCAAAAACTTTGCGACACAAATTCCAGGCTTCTTCCCAAGGAAGACCTTCTTCATCTATTAATAATCGCATTAACTCTGGGATAGCGATCGCAGGATGCGTGTCATTTAGTTGAATAACTACTTTTTTCGGAAAATCTTTCCAATGGGTATGATTTACCTTAAAACGTCTTACGATATCTTTTAAAGAACATGAAACAAAAAAATATTGTTGAACCAGGCGTAACTCTTTACCGTTTTGAGTTTTATCATTGGGATAAAGTACTTTAGAAATAGTTTCGCCTTCAGCTTTTTCTCGAACAGCTTCAACATATCCACCTTCATTAAATGCTTTTAGATCAAAATCTTCTGATGCACGAGACTCCCATAAACGAAGATAATTGACTGTTTTACCACGATAGCCGACGATCGGAATATCCCATGGGAGTCCTAAAATCGTTTTAGCACCAACCCAAACTTGTTTTTTGTCGCCTTTATCATTGTACTTTGTTTCAAGATGTCCATAAATTTGAACTTTTTGTGTACGTTCTGCGCGTAATAAGCGCCATGGATTGCCAAATTTTAACCAATTATCAGGTAGTTCTTCTTGTCGATGATTGACAATATTTTGTTTAAACAGACCAAATTCGTATAAGATACCATAGCCAACGGCTGGATAGTTTAAGGTTGCAAGAGAATCCATGAAACAAGCCGCTAGTCTACCTAAACCACCATTTCCAAGTCCCATATCAACTTCTTCTTGTCGAATTTTTTCATAATCTTGGCCTAGGTCTTTTAGTGCTTCAATTAAAGTATCTTTGAAATCTAGATTATCAAGATTGGTGTTAAGCAGGCGTCCCATCAGATATTCTAGTGAAAAATAATATACTCGTTTTACATCTTTTGCTTTTTGTTCTATTTGGTTTTCGCTTAATCTTTGAAATATTTGATCGTTTATTGCATAGCAGCAGGCTAACCACCAATCACGTGATGTAGCACTGTTTTCATCTCTTGCCAATGTTTGGTGTATATGTCGTTCTATAGCTTCTTTTAAATCTTTTTTTGTCATACTAAAACCTTACTTACCATCATTTAACTTATATTTATTATAGCGTATTTTACCTTATTAATCAATGATAAAATTTTAAACGCTAAAAATAGGGTATTTATATATAATCGGATAATAATATAAAGAGAACACCTAAAAAAGATATAAAACTAAAGTTTTTTGATAAAAATCCGTTATATATTTTTATCATGGAATTAAATATAAATAATAATGTAGATGTAAGAGCAACTGGTGTTACAGATGTTCAATCGGAAAGTAAAATTCATCGATTTGTGAGTAGGTTAAAGAGCGCTGTTACAAATATTTTGCAAAAGTTGGGATTTTGTAAAGCACCTGTTTTGACTTCAAAACATACAGTGCCAGTAAAACTGAATTCTGTAACTGTGCGTTCATTTGAAAATAATAATTCGTTTAATAGTATTTCTGCAGAGAGTATAAATATTAATCATATAAAACAAGCATGGCAAGAAGGATTAATTAGAAAGCGTGTAAATGAAGGGGTGGATGTATGGGCTAAAATTGTTGTTGTCGATAATTTAAAAGGTGATAGCTCTACTTTTGATCAGATGTTTTCCCGTAAGGATGGTGTATTTAATTTGGATAAATTAACTTCGGATGAATTAACTGCTCTGCAAAAAGCATGCAATACAGTAAAAGATCAGAGTTTGATGTTGAAAGCTTTTAACACTTTTATCATGTTAAAAAATCCGAATGTTTCGATTAAAGATCAGTATGATGCTTTGAGAAATTTAGAAAAAGAAATACTTAACCATCTTGAGGATTCTCTTCCTAAGCTTTCAAATGAGAATGTATCAAATAAAAAAGAAATTATAGCAAAGGAATTAAAAGAGTTGGAAACAATGTTGCACTTTTCAAATGAAATTATTAACATAGAGAAATATAAACTTTCTGATGTTAGCACAAGCGAATCTATGATGAAAAATTTTATTGCTAAATTTTTTCAAGATTTTATGCGGGCTCCAATGCCATTAAAGGAGGCTGAAAAATTTTTAGCTGCTGGAGCTTTAGAAAAAGTACAATACCCATTAGCTGAAATGTTAAGCAATATTCAGAGTTTTTCTAAAAAGACTAGAGCAATGGATTCTATTGTAAATTTTATTGGAAAAAATGAAAAAAATTCTAATACTGCTAATAATAATTCTAATACTACTGATGATAATAAAATCTATTTAACGGGTGACGATAGTATGTCTCAAAAAATGTTAGATAACTTTATTGAAAAACATATCAAACCTTCGCAACAAGCTTCTTAAAAATAAAAGCCGCAAAATTTTTGCGGCTTTTTGTTTTAAGGTAAATTAAATTGTTGTAAGTTCTTTTTCTTTATCAGCAAGAACTTTTTCAACGCTTTCTATATATTTGTCGGTCAATTTTTGAATTTCTTTTTCTAGTTTTTTTACATCATCTTCTGAGCATGTTCCTGCTTTTTTTTCATTTTTTATGACTTCCATTGCATCACGACGACACCCACGAACAGAAACCTTACCTTCTTCAGCCATTCCGCTTGCTAATTTAGCTAGTTCTTGACGGCGTTCACGACTTAATTCAGGCAATGGACAATGAACAAATTCTCCAAAAATAGAAGCATTGATTCCAAGGTTAGCTAACAAAATTCCTTTTTCGATTGCTTTTAAATTTGCCTTATCCCATGGTTGTACCTTTAATGTTCTTGCATCTGGAGTTGTAATGGATGCAATATCTTTCAAGCGCATATTTGATCCATAAACCTCAATAATAACATTTTCTAACATTTGTGGGGAAGCTTTCCCGGTATGCAAAGTACCAAATTGACGAATGGTGTGATCGACCGACTTTTGCATATTATCACCAACTTGTTTTAAAAAACGATTGTAATCTATCATAAACTACTCCTCTATAAATGTTCCATCTAACTCTTGATGTGCTGCTTTATATATAGCATTTTTAATATTTAAATTAAAGACAAAAATGGGCATATTTTGTTCCTGACATAAAGCAAATGCACAACTATCCATTACTGCATATTTCCCATCATATGCTTGTTGATAAGTTAATTTTGAAAACTTTTTTGCATCAGCAAATTTAATAGGATCTTTGTCGTATACGCCATCTACTTTGGTGGCTTTAAGTAGAATATCTGCTTTTATTTCAATAGCACGTAAAGCGGCTGCGGTATCGGTAGAAAAATATGCATGACCTGTGCCTCCAGAAAAAATAACTATCTGGCCTTGTGCTAGATGTTTTCTAACGGTTTCTACATCAAAAGTATTCACAGAAGGGCCGTTTAAAAAAGTTCCAAAAATGGATACGTTCAAACCAGCTTTTTGTAAGCAAGCTTTTAGAAACAATGCATTTACACAGGTTGAAGCCATACCAATATTATCAGCTTCGCATCGATCGAAGTTGAAGCCATTTTTCCCTCCTCGAAAGATATTTCCTCCGCCGATGACAATACCTAATTGAAATTGTTCTTTAGACAGGTGAACAAGTTGATCGACGATTATTTGTATCTTGTTTTCATCCCAAACTGAATTATTCCCTTGAAGAAACTCACCGCTTAATTTTAATAAAATTCGTTTCATTTTTTAATCTTTCCATGCCCAAAAATAGCGTTCTCTTTTTAGTAAGTCTAATGTTGATCTTGTTGTTTTGTAGCCACATTGTTTGGCATAAGCTGCTAAAGTTCTATGTTGATTTAACCCTGTTTCTAAAACGACAAAACCACCTTTATTTAAATGTTTAATGCCATCTTTAAGAATTGTTTTTAAATCTTGCAACCCTTTATCCTTGGCTACTAAAGCATTGTAGGGTTCAAATAAACGTACTTCTTCTTGTGCATGTTCATATTCTTCTTGGGTTAAATAAGGAGGGTTGGAAACAATAAAATCAAAAGTTCCTTTAATTTTTTCAAACCAGGAAGAATGTAAAAATTGTATGCGTGTATTGACACGATTATCAATAGCATTATCATAAGCAATGCTTAAAGCTTCTTTGGAAATATCAACGCCGATCATCATCAATTTTGGATTTAAAGCAGTTAACGCAATGATAATAGCACCACTACCAACGCCAAGCTCCAAGCCTTTTTCAGGAACATTTCCTTGCCAGTATTGTTGTATTTGATAAACAAGTTCTTCGGTTTCTGGGCGTGGAATAAGCACACGACGATCAACTTTTAAATGCTGCCCATAAAAATCAACATCACCAATAATATATTGAAGTGGCTCATGATGTGCGCGGCGAATACTAAAATCTCTTAAAAGATCAATCTGAGCAGAAGATAATATTTTTTCGTAATTTAAAAACAATTCAAGCCGTTTGCATTTTAATACAAACGACAAAAGAAACTCTGCATCCGTTTTTGGGTTATCAATATGCTTCTTTGAAAGATAATCCGCTAACGAAGTTAAAGCTTCACAAACTCGCATTCGCACACTTTAAACCTTTTGGTGCAAAGCTCCAAAACTAGATTAATTTTTCAACTAAGCCAGCTTTAATTGCCTTTACAGCTACCCATACGCGACGAACCTGACCGTTAGGTAACATGATTTTTACGCGCTGCAAATTTGGCTTGAAAATACGCTTTACCTTTTTGGTAACGTGCGTTCCGATACCACCACTCTTTTTAGACTGACCTCGGCGGCTAATACGAGATCCAACTACTCTTTGCTTTCCTGTAATATAACAAATGCGTGACATATGAAATTATCTTTTATACCTAAAAAGTAAAGAAGTCTGTATTTTGTGCAAGCATTTTTTCTATATTTTTATGATTTTGGCCTAGAAAGATGATGTAATACATAAAAATTTGTAAGAGAAATTGGAAGTAAAAAGAAAATTAAAATTTAGTTAAATTTTTACAAGAATAAAAATATCTTTGAATACAATAATGGTGTAATATGAAGCGTATTTTTGGGTTCAAATAGTGTGTAAAAATATTTTTATTAATTTGACTTAAATGAGAGAATATGGTACTATATCTTTATATTAGAACAAGGGTAAATGGTATGAATAAAAATGCTGAATCAGAGGAAAAAGTAGATGCAATTTCTTTAGAAAAGAAAATTTGGAATTGGTTATGCAAATATAATAAGTGGTTGGTAAATACAGCGAGTATTTTAGTTGTCGTTTGGGCGTTTTACCTTATTATGGGGTGGTGGTGTGAACACCGAACACAAAAATTTTTAGGAGAATATAGTACAAAGGCAACTTTGGCAGAACGAGTTGTGTGGGCTGAGAAAGATGGTTTACCTAAAAGTTTAAATAATTTAAAAGGTTTTATATTTTTAGAAAATGCACATTCGTTCTTAGAGGCGAAGGATTATGGAAATGCTATTACTTTTTTTGAAAAATCATATGCGTTATTAAAAATTTCTCCATTGAAAGAGCAAGCTTTAGCTGGATGTGCTTTTACCTATATGCAGGTAAATAAATTTGACGAAGCGAAAAAGTTGTTTTTGAAACTTTACACATGTAAATCAAAGTACTTACGTGCTCAAGCTTTGTTTGCTCTTTGTTATATTGCAGATTTGCAAGGTAACGAGCGTGATTTTGAGCAGTATAAAAAACAACTACAGTCCTATGATGAAGCAGCTGGTTTTTTGCAAAAATTGGATGTATTAAAATCTGTAAAATAGTAGATCATGACACTCAAAACTTGCATAAACATTAACGGACGTGAAGTAGGGCAGTATTGTCAGCCCTATTTCGTTGCTGAAATATCAGGTAATCATCAACAGTGTATCGAACAGGCACGTGTGTTGATTAAATCGGCAAAAGAAAGTGGAGCTGATGCAGTAAAGCTGCAAACGTATACTGCAGATACATTAACCTTACCGATACGAAATGAGCAGTTTAAAGCTGAGGGACCTTGGGAGAATGCTTATTTATACGATTTGTATCAAAATAGTTATACCCCTTGGGAATGGCATGAAGAACTAGCTCTTTATGCTAAGAAATTAGGTATTACGATTTTCAGTACGCCTTTTGATGAAACGTCGGTGGATTTTTTGGAAAAAACAATAAATCCACCGATTTATAAAATTGCTTCTTTCGAAGTTAATCATATCCCTTTATTAAAAAAAGTTGCTGAGACAGGTAAGCCTGTGGCAATGAGTACAGGGTTGGCTTCTTATGACGATATTGCAGAAGCATTACAAACATTAAAGACGAATGGTTGTCCGGCTGTTATATTATTAAAATGTATCAGTGCATATCCTGCGGATCCTAAGAATTTTAATCTTAGATCTTTGGAATGCTTAAAAAATTTTGATTGCTTAGTTGGGTTGTCAGATCATTCTTTGAGTTCTTCCATTGTTATGGGTGCAATAGGAATGGGAGCCTGTTTGATTGAAAAACATTTTGTTTTATCTAGAAATAGTGATGCTGTGGATAGGAAATTCTCTTTAGAGCCTGAAGAATTTAAGCATATGGTTGAAGAAGGCCGAATGCTTTTTGATGGGCTAGGTAAGCCGGTGGTGAGATCTCTTGAGCAGGAAGAAAATCAAAGGAAATTCCGCCGTTCTATATATGCAAGTAAAGATATAAAAAAGGGAGAAGTCTTAACGAAGGATAATATAAAAATCATTCGGCCAAATTTTGGACTTCATCCGCGTTATTGGGATAAGATTTTAGGTCAAAAGGCTAAGGTTGATATGTCTTTTGGTCATCCGTTGCGCTTAGATGATATTGAAATTTAATGGTTTTACAACAGCGTTTTATCTGACGTACGTGAAGAAAGGCCAATAGATTCTGTCCTTATTTTTTTATTGTTAAATAAAAGCGCAGTTCCAAATTTTTAAAAATTTGGAACTGTAATGGTTACAATGTGAGAAAAAGTTTATTTTAAACAGCTCAATCTTCTTCCATATTTTTTAGAAAATCTTCTAATCCAGTAATACTATCATCTTCATCTTTTATGTATTGTATTATGGCTTCATCATTCATAGGCATAAATACCTCTGGCAAATCTTTTCTCCGTTTTGGTTTTGTTACATTCCCTTTTTTTAACTCTTTTCTATATTTCCTAACATTTTGCCTAAGGTCTTTGATGTATTGCATACGTGTAATCTTATCATCTTTTTGAGCCAGTTCTTCATCTTTTTGAGCCAGTTCTTCATCTTTTTGAGCCAGTTCTTCATCTTTTTGAGCTAGTTGATTTTCTAAATTTTTTATTTCAGTTTGAATGCCTTGATACTCTTGTATTTTTCTATTATTGCGAAGAATATCAACTCTATATTTTTCAGCGTCATTACTAAGTTCATTCAAAACAGTAATTGCATCTTTTACAATCTCATTATCGTATTTTTGCGTGCTTATATCATAAATACCTTCTTCTACATAGGCAACTTTATTTCCTTTGCATAATCGACGACTTCCTAATAGTTTAAACCATTCATTTTTTATCCAACAATCGTTTTCCGTTTCTTCTCCTTGAAAAGCGCTCATAGCTCTACACAAAGCGGGTAACTGAATATATATTTGTAGGGTGCAAGGATCAGCTATTTGACTAAGTGCATCAATCTTAGTTTCTCCGTAAGAAAATATGTTTTCAATATAGGGTCTTACAGCAAATACACAAACATTATTTAGGCCATTTAATTCATCATCTATTATAGATATGATTATATTCTTTATTTGATCTTTATAGTCTAGATTACATTGGCTATTAAGGTCTAATAAACGAGCACCATACATATTTGTACGTGTTAAATACTCGTTTGATTTAACCCGTTGCATTTCCACATCTATTACAAATGAATTTTCATTTTGCTTATTATAGGTGCATGTGCATTTTGTTAATATATCAAACATCATGTCTTTGCTGTTATCTGTCGTACTTTCTGAATTTTCATATTCCAAGGATGTAACAGTTATATTTAAGTAAGGTTTTATGATAGAATTTATCAGACTCTTTAATCGGTCTTTTTTCCCATTCCAACCTGAACTTCCAAATAATGTTTTAAATGAGAAATCGTAGGTTGGATCCATGATATTGTAACAAGCTGTTGCTTGCTTTACTACTAATAATGCTGCTAATACTGCAAATTGTTTTATTTTCATAATTAATCTTTTATCACTCTCTTTATTATTTGTCAAGTACTTTTAATTGATGGAATAAATTATTGTAACAAATCGAAGAAAAATCATCGGTTTTTATTTATTTAAATACAAAACGGAATGGATTGAACCTAAGTGACCACTGTGGGGCTTTAAAAGTACCAGAAATCGTCGCTGAGAACCCTTTCGATAGAGGTTGAAATATTTGAACAACGTGTTTCATGATAGGGAAATTCATTCGATGGTAGTCCAAAAAAGAAAAATGAACTTTGGCAGAAATTGTTTGCTGTTGCAAATCTAATTGACCTTGTAGTTCTGCGCGAGTAGATGGGCCTAATAATTCTGTTTTATCGCTTGAAATAGTTTTTTCTGTAAAGTTAAACTTAGAAACGAGTTGGTTAAAAGAAATGTTAGGTTGCCATTTAAATCGTTTGGAAAATAATTTAGATAGTGGACCTAATAAATGTATTTGCGATAAATGATTATTTTTAAAGTCGATGGACCCATTTCCTGATAGTTTTAGCATTTTGGAAAAATCACCTTTACCTTCGGCTTGAATTTTTAAAATTCCGTCATAACTTTTAAAATTTTCTTTAGGAATGGAATCTTTCCATGGTTTAAAAATAGGATGTTGAAGCAATTTTTTCGAATAGATGTTTTCTCCATTTAATATAAATTTGAAAAATTTATTTTTTATATCAACATTAGCGTATATAGGGCTTATATTCCAAAAATAACCTTGAATTTTTTGAAGGGATATTTTTTGTGGAGTCCATAGATAGTTGAATTTTAAATTTTTTATAGGAATATCAGAAAATTTAGTATAAGGGAGGCAGATATGAAGATTTAGATGTTCTTTGGGTAAATCTGAGTGAGCAATTAGTCCATTAATTTTTATATCTGCGATGGATTTTTCTGAAAATAATTTTAAATAATTAAAATTATCATAATTTCCTATAAATGTTCTTAATAAATGGTACCATTTATCTATTGTAAAGTGTCCTTGTCCTTTAAATTGCCAACATTCAATATCAGGATTTTGTGTATCATAAGGCCAATTAATTTTAAATTTTCCAAGTTGATTTTGCTGAATTTTTATATCATTAATTATTAATTGGCAAAATCCGGGTTGGTTACCGAAGGTTACGTTTATTGTTTCTAATGGCTGGTATTTGTAATCGATATTATGAACATCAACATTGCCAAAACTTACAGTGGTATTTGTGTTTAGATCAAATAAAATTTGAAAATCTGCGTATGGGTAGGATTGATAGTAACGAAAATCTTTAAAAAAAGCATACCACCAATCTGGGAGATAAGATTTAAATTGGTAAGTTAATTCAGGTTTTATATATCCTTGTCCTAATAAATACCCTTGCTTAGTTGCGATATTGTAATGACCTGATAAGGTAGGATTTGTTTTTTCTCCCTTAAGGTTAAGATTCCAAAGAATGTGATTCAAATTTTTTACCGAAATATTACCATGCATATAGGATAAATGTTCATTTTGTATATAAACATTTTGAGTTAATAAACAACAATTAAAATGAGTTTTTAAATCACCCTGTAAACTAAAGAATATGTTATCATTAAATGTTAAAGGAAAAGGAGGTGAGTAGGATGGGATTAGCTTTTTAAGTAAAGATGCTTTAAAGTATCCATGACTATTTTTTATATGCCCCTCTAAGATGGAATTACTGTTTAAGGTAAATTTTGCTTCTTTGTGGTCTAAATATATTTGTACAGGAGTACTTTTTTTTGAAAATTGAGGTGCTTGGTATAAAATGAATATATCTTTAATATCTGCATAGTGTCCATTGGCCCATAAATTAATGTGGGTTAAAGGGGTAAAATTTTCTGAACATGAAAAACTACTTTGTAATTTTTTTACAGCAATCTTTTCATAGGTAAGATTATTTAATTTAAGTGTGTGAGTATAAATGTTGTGCTTACTTAAAGTTTCGAGTTGTATTTTTTCAATTAAAATTTTTTTAGATTTAAATTCCTGAAAATAACTGTAAAAATGTGTTTTTGATGCTATGTGCACATCAAGCTTTTTTAAAGAAAATGGTGGTAGATTTTTTAATGGCTGTTGGAGATTCGTTAGAGAATTATTTTTAATATTTATTTTATCACAAATCAAGTTTATATTATTGATTGGAATAGAATTACCTGATAAAATGACTTGATATGTGGAACCTCTTTTACCTAATATTCCATTGATATTAAAAATTTTAAATTTACTTGTTTGAAAAATACCTTGAATGATTTTTAATTTTAGTTCTGGGAAATAGGATAATATGATGGCTCGTTGGCAAGAAATTTGGTAATTATTTGTTTTTATAGCAATATCTTTTAGCATCACTTGGCCGTGAATGAAATGCATCTCTTTTACGCAAATTTTATTGGGTAAAAAAGGAGCTAAAAATTTTTCAGGTAATACAAACGATAAACTAGAAATGAAATATTTTCCAAGGATAAGAAGTAATATCTGAAAAATAATAAGTTTTTTCATTGTTTTAATGGGAAATAATTAGACATCTTATCCCAGAAAGGTTTATGAATTAACTGAAATAAAATATCAATCCAGTCTTGATTAAACAGAAATTTTTCAGATAAATATTGTCCAGATTGTATAGAACCACTGATTCGATCATTAAATTTTAATGTATATATACGATGTACTTGCTGGTTATCGACGGTTTCCATTTTTAGAGTCCAAGA